>NZ_JBEZDN010000221.1:0-6277 GCF_040648315.1 Pseudonocardia sp. NPDC049154 | reverse complement strand
GTGCCCTCGCGCAGCTTGGGGATCGCGAGCTCGACGGTGCCGGCGCGGGTGTCCCACTCCCGGGGCCGGTAGCCATTGCGCCGGTTCGTCCGGGCGCCGTCTCACGTCACGACGCCACGCCGCTCACCAGCGAGGGGCTCGTACACCACCCCCGAGGACGCAGCCCGACTGTGGCCAGGGGGCCAAATCGGCCTTTGCATGACCTGGCGTTCGGCGGGGACCGGATCACGGCGCGGGTGGCACGGCGTCCTCGAGGAGTGACTCCAGAAGTGGCAGCACCTTCCTGATCGCCCTCCGGCCCTCAGCATCCAGCCGTTGCAGGCGGCGTCCCACGAGAGCGGTTCGTCGGCCGAGGACGTCAGCCAGGCGGCTCGCGCCGTTCGGCGAGAGCGTGATCAGGGCCCTTCTGGCGTCGGCGGGATCCGTCGCTCGGGTGACCAGACCCCGTCGTTCCAGGGCGTTGACGACGCGGGACATCGTCGGCACGGTCACCGCCTCGCACCGGGCGAGCTCCGACAAGGTCAACCGGCCCTGCGATGTCACGGTGGCCAGCACGGCGAGTTGAAGAGGCGGAGGCGAATCGGAGCTGTCGATACGGATCCGTCGCTGCAGACGACCTACAGCGAGCCTGAGCCGGGTCGCCTCGTCGAGAAGCTCCGTATCGGGCGAAACGCGAGTTGCCGGTTTTGGCGTCTTCCACCCCTCCTCCTGCCGATCCCTCGGAATCGCGCTCAGGCGGTCGTCAGCGAGCACTACCCGACACGGCACCGAGCTCCTGCCGCAGCAGCCGGCGGAGGGGCTTTCCGGTGTCGGTGTGTGGGAGTGTGTCGCGGACGTGGACCCGCGCAGGTGTCTTGGCCGACCGCAGCCGCGCACGGACAAGGGTCCGGAGCTCGGCCTCGAGCGCCGTGTCGTCGGTGACGGGCGCGGGCGGAACGATTGCCGCCAACGGGACCTCGCCCCACTCGGGGTCCGGGACACCGAACACGATCACCTCGGCGACGGCGGGGTGCGCGAGATGAACATCCTCGATCTCGCGCGGTGAAAGGTTCTCGCCCCCACGGACGATGACGTCGTCGGCGCGGCCGTCGAGGAAGAGGTAACCGTCTGCGTCAAGGTAGCCGCGGTCTCGGGTCGGGAACCAGCCGTCCGCGTCGGTCGCCGTGTGCGACAGGTACTCACCCGCCACCTGCTCACCTCGGACCATGATCTCTCCGGGCTCGCCCGGAGGCAGGACGCGGCCGGCATCGTCCCGGATCTCGATCTCCACGGTGGGTAGGGGTCTGCCGACGGAGCCGAGCCGGGCGCGGAGGACGGGATCCGTCGAGCCGACGGCGTTGCGGTGGTCCTGTGGGCTCAGTACGGCGATGGTGGAGCTGGTCTCGGTGAGCCCGTACGCGTTGACCAGATCGACGTGCGGCAGCAGCCGCAGCGCGCGCTCGACGACCGGAGCCGGCATCCGCCCGCCGCCGTAGGACAGGTGACGCAGCGACGGCAGGGACTCGCCCCGATCCTCGAGAACGTCCAGTATCCGGCCGAGCATGGTCGGTACGACCATCGCGTGGGTGACCGACTCGGTGCGCACCCGCTCGACCCAGCCTTCGGCCGTGAACGAGGGCCATCGCCGCCACCGCTCGCCGCAGCACGTCGAAGGCGTCGACGAGGTTGACGTCGAGCGTCCTCTTGAACACGTCGAGCGAGTGGAGGTCACCCTTGCGACCAGCACCCGCGCGGCCGGGCTGATCCCCGCGGCGTTCACACAGGTTGATTCGGCCGAAGTGTTCGGCGACAGCCCCGACTGCCTTCTCGACGTCGGCCTCGTCCGAGATGTCGCAGGGCAAGAAGAGTGCGTTCTCGCCCAACGAGGCCGCGAACTCCGCCCCCGCCGAGGACGGCAGGTCAAGGATCCCGACCTTGCCGCCGCGTTTGGTCAGCATGCGGGCGGTGCCGCCGCCGAGCCCGGAGGCTCCGCCGGTGACCAGTCCGATCGCGTTCTCGATCTGCACGTGCACGTCTCCTTGGTAGGGGCTAGGGGTGTCTGCGGACCGCGCGAGGGCGCGGCACGGAATTCGTTCGGCGACCGATGAGCCAGACGTAGCCCGCCTCGTCCATCCCGGCTGTACGACCGGTGCGCAGCCAGCCATCAGGGCCGACCCTCACCTCGGTGCGCCGGGCTCTCCGCGGTACCCGCGCATCAGGTGCGGGCCGCGGACGAGAAGCTCGCCATCCGGGGCGATGCGGGTCTCGGTGGCGGGCAGCGCGGTGCCGACGCTTCCGACCCGAACGGCGCCGGGCGGTGGCATCGTCGCCAGCCCGGCGGTCTCGGGTGTACCCCAGAACTCGGCCAGCGGAAGACCGAGCGCGAGCAGGAGGTCCTGAGTGGCCGGCGCCGGACCGGGGTTCGATGAGCAGCAGGTCGCACTTGTCCAGCCCGAGCTCCCTCCGGACCGCCCCGAGCTGCTGCACGTCGGCTTGTTCGTAGGTCCGCTCCAGCTCGGCACTCACCCACTCGCCGCGATGGGCCAGTGCGAGTCTGCGGGTGACCGCCTCGACGGCATCCGCCATCCCGGACAGCCGATCCCGCAGGCGCAGGCAGAGCCGGTCCCACGTCTGCGGAGCGGCCAGCATCCACGTTGGCCTGGTCTCGGCGACCGCGGCGAACACCTGCTCGGGATCGCCGACAGTCGTGATCGCATATCCCGCGACCATCTGCAGGTAGTGCCCGAACACCCGCGCCACGGGCTGCGTGTGAGGCAGGGTGCGACAGACAAGTCCCCCGTTCGCGAAAGGGGAACCACTTCCGACAGGCGTCCAACATGTAGGTCAGGTTCGAGTGGGTAAGCTCGATCGCCCCGACCCGGCCGCTCGGCGCGAGCTGGTCGCGGGCGGGCTCGCAGCCCGCCGACGTCCTGCCCCTTCTTGGGCGCGAGAAGGCTCAGCGCAGGCCCTTGAGCTGCGGCTCAGCGGCAGAGCATCACCCGTACGAAGGATCACCCGGGGTCGAGGTGGAGCGCCCTTCCGAGCACGGCGACCCGTTCCGCGGCCTCCCGTCGGGAGACCGCCGCGGGGAGCAATCCGGAACCGTGGAAGGTGCCGGGGAACAGGTGCAGCTCGACGGACACACCCGCGGCCTGCAGTCCGAGTGCGTAGGCGATGCCCTCGTCCCGCAGCGGGTCGAGAGCCATCACCGAAACGTAGGCGGGCGGCAGCCCGGCCAGGTCGGTCGCCCGGGCGGGAGCGGCATGCGGAGAGACGTCCGCCCCGCCTCGCACACCCTCTCCGAGGTAAGCGTCCCAGCTGCGTACGACAGACTCCCGCGTCCACATCGGGGTGTCGACGAAGGCCCGCGCGCTGGGGGTGGCAGCCCGGTCGTCCAGCTCGGGGATGGACAGGTACTGGAAGGCCGGGCGCGGTCCACCGCGGTCTCGCAGCCGCAGGGCCAGTGCGGCGCAGAGGCCACCGCCGGCACTGGACCCCTGGAGCGCGATGCGAGCGGGGTCGATGCCCAGCTCGACTCCCCCGGGCCCGGCGAGCCAGCTCAGCGCGGTGTCGCAGTCCTGCAGCCCGGCCGGATAGGGATGCTCGGGCGCGAGCCGGTACTCGACGCTCACCACCGTGACTCCGAGGGCGCGGACCAGGTCGGCGTTCACCGTGTCCCCGTCCCGCGCCTCGCCGCACACGAACCCGCCACCGTGGACGTCGAGCACGGCGGCGGGCTCCCGGGCGCCGGCCGGCCGCAGGACCCGCACGGGCACCCCACCGGGCAGCACCCGCTCGGTGACCTCGACGCCAGTGAGGTCCGGCGCGGGCATGGCGGCGAAGGTGCGGCGCAGGACGTGCCGCGCCCGCTCGGGGTCCCGCAGGTCGGCGGGCCGCAGCCGCGGGGCGATCGCGACGAACTCCGCGTCCAGCGTGAGGTGAGTCATGCTTCTGCCCCAATTACGCCGCGAGCCGGGCCGGAGGTGCGCACTACCGTCGTCATGTGAAGGACGGTACCGTCGGAGATCGCGACCAGGAAGGACGACGATGTACCTGACGCAGGCCCTGCACCGCGCCGTGCAGCAGACACCCGACCTCGCGGCGACGATCTTCGGAGACCGCGTCCGCACGTGG
Source organism: Pseudonocardia sp. NPDC049154 (assembly GCF_040648315.1). Classification (NCBI taxonomy): domain Bacteria; kingdom Bacillati; phylum Actinomycetota; class Actinomycetes; order Pseudonocardiales; family Pseudonocardiaceae; genus Pseudonocardia; species Pseudonocardia sp. NPDC049154. The sequence goes on along the minus strand of NZ_JBEZDN010000221.1, from coordinate 2,164 downwards.
CGGGAGTGCCACGACCGCGTCGCCCGGCTCGCGGGGGCCCTGCGCGCGCTCGGCGTCGAGCCGTGTGACCGCGTCGCGATTCTCGCCCTCAACTGCGACGACTACCACGACGTGCAGCTTGCCGTGCCGTGGGCGGACGCGGTCACCGTCCCGGTCAACACCCGCTGGAGCGCGGCCGAGGTGGCCTTCTCGCTCACCGACGCGGGGGCCGGCGTGCTGGTCGTCGACGACACCTTCACCGACCAGGTGGAGCAGCTGCGCGCGCTCGCCCCCGGCCTGCGCACCGTGATCCACACCGGCAGCAGGCCGCCTGCGGGCGCGCTGCGCCTGGAGGAGCTCGTGGCCGGCGCCGAGCCCGTCGAGGACGCGCGCCGCGGTGGGGACGCGCTCGCCGCCGTCTACTACACCGGCGGCACCACGGGCACGCCCAAGGGCGTGATGCTCAGCCACACCAACCTGGTCACGGCGGCCCTCGGCGCGGCGGCGACCGGCGAGTTCATGACACCCGGCGGGCGGCTGCTACACAGCGCCCCGATGTTCCACCTCGCCGACGGGGCGGGCTGGATCGCCCGCAACCTCGTCGGCGGGACGCACGTGGTCCTGCCCGCCTTCACGCCCGCGGGGGTCGCGGAGGCGGTGGAGCGGCACCGGATCACCGACATGTTCCTCGCGCCCACCATGATCCAGATGTTCGTGGACTCACCCGAGGCGCGGGAGCGCGACCTCTCCAGCCTGGACCACCTGCTCTACGGCGCCTCGCCGATCTCCGAGGCGGTGCTCGGCCGCACCATGGCTCTCCTGCCCCGCGTGCGGCTGCTCCAGGCCTACGGAATGACCGAGCTCTCCCCCACCACGACCATCCTGACCTCTGAGGACCACCTGAACGGGGACCTACGCCGCTCGGCGGGCCGCGCGGTCCCCTACGCCGAGGTGCGGATCGTGGACGCCGAGGACCGGGAGGTGCCCCGGGGCACGGTCGGCGAGATTGTGGCCCGCGGCCCGCACGTGATGCTCGGGTACTGGAACCGCCCTGAGGAGACCGCTGCCGCCCTGCGCGGCGGGTGGATGCACACCGGGGACGGCGGCCGGATGGACGAGGCGGGCTACGTGTTCGTCGTCGACCGGATCAAGGACATGATCGTGTCCGGCGGGGAGAACGTGTACTCGGCCGAGGTCGAGAACGCCCTGTCCACCCACCACGCTGTCGCGGCGTGCGCGGTCATCGGCGTGCCGGACCCCGAGTGGGGCGAGCGGGTGCACGCGGTCGTGGTGCTGCGGGAGGGGTGCGCGGCCCCGGAGGTCGAGGAGCTCCGGGCGCACTGCGCCGAGCGGATCGCCCGGTACAAGGCGCCGCGCAGCGTGGACGTGGTGGACGCGCTGCCGCTGACCCCGGCGGCGAAGGTGAACAAGCGCGAGCTGCGCGCCCGCTATTGGGACGGGTCGGACCGCCAGGTGTCCTGACTCAGCCCACCGCCGCGCAGAACTCGCTGGACACGCCGACCCCGAAGGCGCTCAGCACCTCCGCCGCGGCGGGGTCGAGCCCGACCGGGAGCACGGCGTCCACGCCGAGATCGGCGAGAACGGCCGCGGCGGTCCAGGCCGCGTCGTTCGTTCCCGGATCTGGCCGAAGCCCGCAGGCCTGCGCATGAGGTGACCGGTGGTACACCAGCACGCCGCGGCCCGTGCCGCCGATCCGGGCGAGCGCATCCGCCCAGGTCCGGCGACATCCGCAGGCGGTGGACCCGAGGACGTCGCCGGTGAGGCACTCCGCGTGGACGTGCAGCGGCACCGGCTCCGGTTCTCCGAGCGCGCCCGCCACCAGAACGACGTGCTCGGCACCCGGTGTCGCGGACCCGCTCGTCCCGCGGTAGCCGAGCGCCCGGAACCGCCCTGCCGCGGTCGGGAGGTCCGCGACGGCGGCGCGCTCCACCTGAGGCTCGGTGCGCCGCCGGTAGTCGCGCACGGCCCTCGCCGATACCCGGACCAGCCCATGTCGTCGGGCGAACTCCTCCGCCTCGATCCGCCCCGCGAGCTCCCCGGACGGGCCGAGCAGGACCGCGCCCGCCGCCGCCACGCCCGCACCGGCCGCCCGGGCCAGGTCCGCGGCCGCCTCGGCGAAGCCGAGGCGGACGTGCACTCCGCCCGCGGCGGCCCGCAGCGGCAG
>NZ_JBEZDN010000220.1:0-6371 GCF_040648315.1 Pseudonocardia sp. NPDC049154 | reverse complement strand
CAGATCGGGAACTCGCTGATCCGCCGCGCCCGCCCCCGGGTGCCGGCCCGAGTCGCCCGGCCCAGCCCGCCCCGGTGGCCCGGCCCGCCGCACCGCCCGTCGAGCCCTCGCCCGTCGCGACGGCGTCGGAGAACCCGTCGCGCTGGGGCCGGGTCGACGAGGAGGGCGCCGTCTTCGTCCGCACCGCCGAGGGCGAGCGCCGGGTCGGCTCCTGGCAGGCCGGCGCCCCGGACGAGGGCCTGGCCCACTTCGCCCGCCGCTTCGACGACCTGCTCGCCGAGGCCGAACTGCTCGTCGCCCGCATCGCCACGGGCGGTGGCGACCCGAAGCACGCGTTGACCAGCGCCAAGGCCCTGCGGGACGGGCTCGACGAGGCCGCCGTCGTCGGCGATCTCGACGGGCTGCACAAGCGGCTCGACGAGCTCGTCGGGATGGCCGAGGACGCGGTCGCCACCGCCCGCACCGCCCGGGACGAGCAGCGGCACGCCGCGATCGCCCGCAAGGAGGCGCTGGTCGCCGAGGCCGAGACCATGGCCTCCGAGTCCACGCAGTGGAAGCAGGCGGGCGACCGCTACAAGGCGATCCTCGACGAGTGGCGCACCATCAAGGGCATCGACCGCAAGACGGACGAGGCCCTCTGGAAGCGCTTCTCCCGCGCCCGCGAGGCCTTCAACCGGCGCCGCGGCTCGCACTTCGCCGACCTGGACCGTCAGCGCGCGGGCGCCAAGGCGCGCAAGGAGGAGCTGGTCGCCGAGGCCGAGGCGCTCTCGGAGTCGGACGACTGGGGCCCCACCGCCGCCCGCTACCGCGACCTCATGGCGGAGTGGAAGGCGGCCGGCCGCGCCCAGAAGGACGCCGACGACGCCCTCTGGCACCGCTTCCGCAGCGCGCAGGACGCCTTCTTCTCGCGTCGCTCGTCCGTCTTCGCCGAGCGGGACTCCGAGTTCGCGGCCAACGCCGACGCCAAGCGCTCGCTGCTCGACGAGGCCGAGAAGATCGACACCTCGGACCCCGACGCCGCCCGGCTCGCGCTGCGCCACGTCCAGGAGCGCTGGGAGGAGATCGGCAAGGTCCCGCGCGAGGACATGCGGCCCCTGGAGCAGCGGCTGCGGGCCGTCGAGGAGGCCGTGCGCGACGCCGCCGACCGGCAGTGGCGGCGCACCGACCCCGAGGCCGAGGCCCGCGTCGCCCAGTTCCGCGACCGCGTCGCCCAGTTCGAGGCCCAGGCCGAGAAGGCCCGCGCCTCCGGCGACAAGCGTCGCGCGGAGCAGGCGGAGTCGCAGGCCGCGCAGTGGCGGGAGTGGCTGGAGACCGCGGAGCAGTCCGTCCAGGACCGCTGAGCTGGCTTGTTGTGTCAGCGGCGCTGGAGGGAGATGCGGGCCCAGGTGAAGGTCAGCAGCGCCACCCCGACCACCGCGAGGATCAGACCGGGGCCGGGGCCCTCGACGCCCTCGGGGGCCACGGTCTGCCGGCTCCACACCGCCCACACGCCGTTGACCAGGGAGATCCCGCAGCCGACGGCGGAGATCCAGGCCAGCGCCCAGTAGCGGGTGGTCAGCGCGAGCGCGGAGGTGACGATCCCGAACGCGGTGGCGGTGAAGGTGAACAGCCGCGGCAGCGGCCCGACCGACTGCGCGCCGACCAGCAGCTGCCAGCCGGTGGCGCCGTCGACCCAGGGCAGCAGCAGCGCCGCGACGACGGCCAGGGTGCCGATCGCGGCGACCAGCGCGGCCACCCCCGGGTCGATCTTCCGCTCCACCCGCCGGGCCACGCCGGCGAGCTCGGTCTCCAGGGCCGACAGCGTCGGGTCCGGGTCACGGTCCCACGGCGCCCGGTCGCCGCCCGACCCCTGCCGGTCCCCGCCGGAGGCGCGCTCGTCGCTCATCGTCCGCTCCGTCCGTCCCTCGCTCACGATCCCTGCACCCCGCAGCCGGCCGCGACCGGCTCGGCGGCGGGCTTCCCGAAGCCCGGCAGGCCCAGCCCGGTGGGCGCGCCTCCCGGCCGTTGCCCGGCCTCGTGCGCGTCGCCGGCGCGGGTGCGACGGTGGCCCAGCACCCCGTCGTCGGCGACGAGGTGGTGCGGCGCGCCGTACCCGATCCGCACGGTGACGAGGTCGCCGGGCCGGATGCCGTCCCGCCCGGGCGCGAAGTGCACCAGCCGGCCGTCCCGGGCCCGCCCGCTCATCCGCCGGGTGGCGCCGTCCTTGCGGCCCTCGCCCGTGCTGACGAGCACCTCGACCTCGCGGCCCTCGAGCGCCCGGTTCTCCTCCCAGGAGATCTGCTCCTGCAGCGCCACCAGCCGCTCGTACCGCTCCTGCACGACGGCCTTGGGCAGCTGGTCCGGCAGCTCGGCCGCCGGGGTGCCGGGGCGGGGCGAGTACTGGAACGTGAAGGCCTGCGCGAACCGGGCCCGGCGCACCACCTCGAGGGTCTGCGCGAAGTCCTCCTCGGTCTCCCCCGGGAACCCGACGATGATGTCCGTGGACACCGCGGCGTCGGGGATCGAGGCCCGGACCTCGTCGAGGATCCCGAGGAACCGCTCGGAGCGGTACGAGCGCCGCATCGCGCGCAGCACCCGGTCCGAACCGGACTGCAGCGGCATGTGCAGCTGGGGGCAGACGTTGGGCGTCTCGGCCATGGCGGCGATGACGTCCGAGGTGAAGTCCCGCGGGTGCGGCGAGGTGAACCGCACGCGCTCGAGCCCCTCGACGGTGCCGCAGGAGCGCAGCAGCTTCGCGAACGCGCCGCGGTCGCCGAACTCCGAGCCGTAGGCGTTGACGTTCTGGCCCAGCAGGGTCACCTCGAGCACACCGTCCGCGGCGAGCGCCTCGACCTCCGCGAGGATGTCCCCGGGACGGCGGTCGCGCTCCTTGCCGCGCAGCGACGGCACGATGCAGAAGGTGCAGGTGTTGTTGCAGCCCACCGAGATCGAGACCCAGCCGGCGTAGGCGGACTCGCGGCGCGCGGGCAGCGTCGAGGGGAAGACCTCGAGCGACTCGAGGATCTCGACCTCGGCCGCGCGGTTGTGCCGGGCGCGCTCGAGCAGCGCGGGCAGCGACCCGACGTTGTGCGTGCCGAACACGACGTCGACCCACGGGGCCTTCTTCGTGATCGTGTCGCGGTCCTTCTGCGCGAGGCAGCCGCCGACCGCGATCTGCATGTCCGGGTTGGCCGTCTTGGCCGGGCGCAGGTGGCCGAGGTTGCCGTAGAGCTTGTTGTCCGCGTTCTCCCGGACGGCGCAGGTGTTGAACACGACCACGTCGGCCCGTGCCGGGTCCTCGGCGCGCGCATAGCCCGCGGACTCCAGCAGACCGGCCATCCGCTCGGAGTCGTGCACGTTCATCTGGCACCCGTAGGTGCGGATGGTGTAGCTGCGGGTCACGTCACGAGGGTATGCCTCACGGACGACGGCACGGGCCCCGGGGACGACAGCGCGGCCGCCGGTCCGGCACGATGCGGCGATGGAGCCCGGACGCCGGCTGGACCGTCGGTCCGCCCTGCGCGTCCTCGCGGCTCTCGCCGTGCTCCCCGGCCTGGCCGCCTGCGGCGCCGACTTCTCCGGGCGGAGGCTGTCGATCGCCGCGGGGGTGGCCTCGGGCGTCTACTTCCGGCTCGCCGGCACGCTCGCCGAGGTCTGGCGCGAGCACCTCGGCCTGGGCGCCGCCCCCACCGTCCTGACGACGGCGGGATCGGTGGACAACCTCGACCGGCTGGCCCGGGGCACCGCCGACGTCGCGTTCAGCCAGGTCGACACCGCGGCCGAACGGCTCGCCGGCCTCGCGCCGGGCGATCCCCGCGCCCCGCGCGCCCTCGCGCGGATCTACGACGACGCACTGCACGTGGTGGTCCGCCGGGACTCGCCGGCCCGGCGCATCGCGGACCTGCGCGGACGCGCCGTCTCGATCGGGCCGCCGACCTCGGGCTACTACGCCGCGTCCCGCCGGCTGCTGGAGAGCGCGGGCGTGGACCCGGACCGCGACGTCGACGCCCGCCAGCTCGGCCTGTCCGACTCGACCGCGGCGCTGCGCGACGGGACGATCGAGGCCTTCTTCTGGTTCGGCGGCGTGCCGACCGCGGGCGTCTCCGACCTCGCGGCGACCACGCCGATCCGGTTGCTGGACCTGACCGACGTGCTCGAGGCCGTGCGGGCGCGCCACCCCGTGTACTCGTCGGGCACCGTGCCGGCCTCCGCCTACGACATCGGCGAGCCGGTGGCCACCCTGTTCGTGCGGAACCTGCTGCTCGTCCCCGCCGCGCTCGACGACGACCTGGCCGGCGCCCTCGTCGGCACGATCTTCGCCGAGCAGCCCCGGCTCGCCGCCACCAGCCCGGCCGCGCTGACGATCGACGCCCGCGCCGCCATCGGCACCCAGCCCGTGCCGCTGCACCCCGGGGCCGAGCGCTTCTACCGCGAGGCCAAGGGCGCCTGACCGACCGCCGCGACCGGTCGGTAAAGGGTAGGCAAACTGAGTCCCACGGAAGGCTATGCTCCCCTGACACGGGCGATGCGCCCGCCGACGAAGGAGCCCACCCGTGCCGCGCACCCGCGTCCCCCGCTGCGTCCGGATCGCCGTCGCCACGCTCGCGGCGGTCGCCGTCGTCGCGCCGCTGACCGCCTGCGGCAGCTCCCCGGACCTGACGATCTACTCGGGCCGCAACGAGCAGCTCGTCGGCGGGCTGCTGGAGAAGCTGGAGGAGCGGGTCGGCGGGACGGTCGAGGTGCGCTACGGCGGGAGCGCCGAGCTCGCCGCCCAGCTGCTGGAGGAGGGCACCGGCACCGAGGCGGACGTGTTCTTCAGCCAGGACGCGGGCGCCCTCGGCGCGCTCGACGAGGCGAACCGGCTGGAGCCGCTTCCCCCCGCGGCCCTCGACGCCGTCCCGGCGGCCTACCGCGCGGACGACGGCAGCTGGGTCGCGACCTCGGCCCGCTCCCGGGTGCTGTTCTACGACCCGCGGCAGGTCCCCGAGGCGGACCTCCCGGCCACGCTCGACGCCGTGACCGACCCGCGGTGGCGCGGGAAGATCGGCTACGCCCCGACCAACGCCTCGTGGCAGGCCTTCGTGACCGGGGTCCGGGTGCTGCGCGGCGAGGACGGCGCCCGGGCCTGGCTGCAGGCCTTCGCGGCGAACCAGCCCGTCCGCTTCGACAACAACATCCAGATCCTCGACGCCGTGAACGCCGGGCAGATCGCCCTCGGCCTGTCCAACCACTACTACTGGTACGAGCGCGTGGCCGAGGTGGGCGAGCAGGCCGTCCCGGCCCGCGTGCACTACGTGCCGGGTGGGGACCCGCTCGGCCTGGTCAACGTGGCCGGCGCCGGGGTGGTCGCCGGGACCGCGCAGCAGGAGATGGCCCGCCGCGCCGTCGAGTTCCTGGTCTCCCCCGAGGCCCAGCAGTACTTCGCCGACGAGACGGCCGAGTACCCGGTCCGCGCGGGCGTCACGTCCACCCGGCACACGCTGCAGCCGCTCGACCAGCTGCAGCCGCCGGACATCGACCTGTCCGACCTGGCGTCGCTGCAGCAGTCGCTGACGCTGCTGCAGGAGACCGGTCTGGCGTGACCGCGCCCCCGTCGACGCGGCGCCCCGCCCGGCCGGGGGCCGCGCCCCGGGCCCTGCTCGCCGCGGCCGCGGTCACCGGCGCGCTGGCCTGCGTCCCCCTGCTCTATCTGGGCGTCCGCGCCCTGGAGGCGGGTCCCGGCACGGTCGCCGGGATCCTGGCCCGGCCGCGGACCGGCGAGCTGCTGACCCGCAGCGTGCTGCTCGCGGGCTCGGTCACGGCGGCCTGCCTCGTCCTCGGCTGCGGGCTGGCCTGGCTGGTGGCCCGCACCGACCTGCCCGGCCGCCGGGTGTGGGCGGCGGTCCTGGCGCTGCCGCTGGCGGTCCCGTCGTACGTCGCCGGGTTCACTTGGATCGCCGAGTGGCCGGGGCTGGCGGGCTTCCCGGGCGCGTTCCTGGTGCTCACCCTGGTCAGCTACCCGTACGTGCTGCTGCCGGTCGCGGCCGGGCTGCTGGTGTCCGACGGCGGCCTGGAGGAGGTCGCCCGCTCGCTCGGCCGCGGCCCGGGCCGGGTCCTGCTGTCGGTCACGCTGCGCCGGGTCCGCCCGACGGCGGCGGCGGCGGGCCTGCTCGTCGCGCTCTACGTGCTCAGTGACTTCGGAGCGGTCTCGCTGATGCGCTACGAGACCTTCACGCTCGGCATCTACACGAGCTACCGGGCCACGTTCGACCGGACGCCGGCCGCCGTGCTCGGCTGCGTCCTCGTGGTCCTCGCCGCGCTGCTGACCTGGGGCGAGTACCGCGCCCGCGGGCGCGCCCCCGGATGGGTCGGCCGCGGCACCCCGCGCCCGCCGGTGCCCGTGCGGTTGGGGG
>NZ_JBEZDN010000219.1:0-6425 GCF_040648315.1 Pseudonocardia sp. NPDC049154 | reverse complement strand
ATCATCAACTTCTCGGGGCCCGCCTCAGCGCAGCGACACGACCCGACTCCCGCGGTCGGTCACGCCCTCACCTGCACTCCATTCCCGGAAGAGCCAGTAATGAGCGCTTTCCACTTGGCGTCAGCCGGTGTGGATGAGGACGCCCGCAGTCCTGGGGCCAGGGCAGCAAGGACCTCGATCACCTCCTGGACATAGCGGAACACCGTGGTCGTGCCGATCCCGTGACCGGCACCGAGCTCGGCGTAGGTCTCGCCCTTGCGCAGATGCGCCACCACGAGCAGTGCCTGCTCGCCGACGGACGCTCCTATGGAGCGTCAAGCCGTGAGGGGGGTTCTCGAGCTGGCGGTAGAGCTGGCGGGGTGATGTAGCGCTTGAGGCAGCGTTTGATCTCGCGGTCGGTCTTGCCCTGCGCGCGGCGGCGCGTGGCGTAGCTGCGGGTCGTGGGTCGTGAACCGGCCTGGGTCTGGCGGAGGCGCTGATCTGGCAAGGAGACTGGCGCGGTGCCTGCCCGAGGAAGTACGACCCGGAGACGATGGACCGGGCGGTGCGGATGTATCAGGACCGGCTGGCCGAGTACGGCGAGTCGAACCTGACCGCCCGCAAGGCCGTCGGCGAGTTGCTGGGGATCAACCCGGCGACGCTGCGGAACTGGGTGGAGCGCGAAGAGATCGACAGCGGCGTCCGCGCCGGCATCACGAGCGACGACGCCGCCGAGCTCGCTCGGCTGCGCACGGAGAACGCCGAGCTGCGCCGGGCGAACGAAATCCTCAAGACCGCGTCCGCGTTTTCGCCCGGGCGGAGCTCGACCGCCGACTGCGGTGATCGTCGATTACATCGACGCCCATCGTGGCCGCTTCTCCGGTCGAGCCGATCTGCCGGGTGTTGTCCACGCACGGCACGCAGATCGCCCCGAGCACCTACTACGCGACGGCGCAGGCGCGAGTGTCGACACGCGTCCTGGCCGACGCGTACACGGCGAACGCCCTGGTCGACCTGCATCGCGCCAACCGTGGTGTACGGCCGCCGCAAGCTCTGGCACGCCGCCCGCCGCGCCGGACTGCGGCTCGGCCGCGACCGGGTGGCCCGGCTGATGCGGCTGGCCGGGCTGGGCGCAGCGGTGCGCGGCACGCACACCACGATCACCACTCGCCGGGCGACCGAAACCGGCGAGCGGCACCCGGACCTGCTACAGCGAGCCTGGTCGGCGCCGACCCGGCCGGACCAGTGGTGGGTGGCCGACTTCTCCTACGTGTGGACGTCGGCCGGGTTCTGCTACGTCGCGCTGCTCACCGACGTCTACTCCCGGCGCATCCTCAGCTGGCGGGTGACCACGACGAAGACAACGGCCGCTGGTGCTGTCCGTGCTCGAGCAGGCCCTGTGCACCCGCAGACGGGCGAATGCCGAGTTCACCGCAACCGGGCTCGTGCATCACTCGGACGCCGGGTCGCAGTAAGTGTCTGTGGCGTTCACCGAGGCCCTGCGCGAGGCCGGGATCGCCGGCTCGATCGGGACCGTGGGCGACGCGCTGGACAACGCGCTGATGGAGTCGACCATCGGGCTGTTCACGACCGAGCTCATCGAGCGCCACCCCCGCTCGTGGAGCGGGCGGGCCGAGGTGGAGAAGGCGACCGCGGAGTGGGTGCACTGGTACAACACCGCCCGGCTGCACTCCGCGCTCGACTACGTCCCGCCCGCCGAGTTCGAACAGCGCTACCGTGACCAACACGAGGCTGCCTCGACACCCGAGGTGGCCTGAACCCCGCCTCCGACGCCCCCAGGCCGGTTCGCCGGGTCGGCACCCGCACCGATCGCGATCCCCGCCCGCCTGTACCCGGCGCGACGACACACTTTCTCGTAATGCGTACCTCAGTGCGGTGTCCTCCTCGCCGGGCTTCATGCCTCCACGGCGGCTGGCGACGGCCTTCTCGACTGGCTGAGGAGCACGACGCCGATAATCGGTGGTTCTGTAGGAGTCCGTGCTCAGCGAACGCGGGGGGTATGGACTACTAGGATGTCGCCCGTCTAGGGGCCTCAGGGTCCCGATCTGGGGCCCTGCTGCGATGATGGATTTGGAGGTGTCAGCCCAAAGCAGCTTCTGGTGCTCATGGAACGTTGGCCGGCCGCGTAGCTGACGTTCGCAAATTCGAAGTGGGCGACGGCCAATGATTCCGTGGCTTACTTGACGTGTTTGCGCCGCCCGGAGAAGAATGTCGCCACGACGAGAATCTCCAGACTGAGCGCTGCAGCCGCGGTAGCAATGTGGGTAGTGACGGCTCATCCGCCGACCGGCTTGAGCGCCGGCGCCTGTACGAGCCAGGGCGTCCTCGGCAAGTCCTTGCGGCTTACATGACGGCTGGACAAGAGTGCGGGTCGATGATGGCGAGCGGTGAGCGGCGTTGGGTAGGCGTACTTGATCAACTGATGTGATGTCCCCTGCCGCGGCCTCGAGACCTCCACGTCCGCGTCGTCCGGCCGGACGATCTTGATCCACTGACTGATCCACGAACTGCTGCGCAGCGGTGCCTCTGGTGCCCAGAAAGTCGCTCGCGGTTCCGGCCTACCCGCCGGTCGCCGGACATGCTGGTAGCACCTTCCCACCTACGGATCAGAAGGTTAGGGGTTCGAATCCCTTCGGGCGCACAGCACAGAATCGGTCCCTGACCAGCAGATATGGTCAGGGACTGACCCGTTCCAGGTCGTCGAAGTGGATCACGATCCACGGCCGATGTGGGTGAGCAACAGTTGGAGGGCGGGGTCGTCGCTGCCCGCGAGGCGGAACACCCGGTCGGCCTCCAGGAGGCGGGGCGGCGGTGAGCGGGCCGTCGGTGGCGACCCGGGCGCGGCACCGGTCGGCGATAGGGCGGAAGGCTTCGCACCCGGAGTTTCGGAGGGATTCCTGCTATCACTGCGTCCAAATGGGTGGTCCCTTCGTCTAGGCTACAAGCTAAACAGGTGATGCGGGACTACTCCTCTTGTACGTGCGGCCAGCTCGATGTCACGGTTTGGACAGGTCAGGACCGTGGCGGGCGTCGAGGGCGGGGTCTAGTCTGATCCACTTTCTAGGGGCGACAGCGACAAATCACATCACGGGGGATCATGATGACCGATGAGGCACAGTCAAACAACGGTGAGACCGCTGAAACCGAGGCCGTTGTTACCATGCCCAAACGAGGCGAAGTTCTAAGCGCATCGACAGACGAACCGGAGCCGGAGGAAAAGTTAGATACCCGTGCGCTTCAAACTGCCGACTTCATGTGGGGCGCCCCTCTCAGGAGTGGCGATTGCAAGCTGTCCGGCCTTATAGGCGGCACCCTCGACAAGGGCCCAACCCTCAGACTTCGCTCCGACGGGACTGCAGAGTTGTTGTCAAGATTCTTCTCAACCGATGACGGAGATGCTTGGGTCGTCGTACGTCTTGTTTTGTTGGACCGCAATGGAACGGCTCTCTTCACGTTTCCACGCTTTTCCAGCCCCGGGACTGTAACTGACAATCAAGTTATCAACTGGATTGCCCGACTCAGCTTTCCGGCTGTCTTCTTCTCGTCAGTCACCGGAGCAAATATGACATACAGTTGCTAATCCGAAGTGTTTCATAATGCGGCGGCGATCTCGGGGAACTTGCGCCGGAAGGCCTGACTGGCCAAATACTTCATCTTGCCGAGTGGCCTTCAGCGAAATACTTAGGTCGATCGTCCACCGTGCCGCCGTTTCCCCGTCACGGTTATGCCGCTGACGTTCACCTGTCCCGTTCAGGTCTGTTGTGCAGACCTCGTCAATCCGCCGTGTCGCGTTAACAGGCGGGGTAGCTGGATCGCTGAGTCAGTTGCGGTCCAGGACATAGCGGGACAGTCTGGTCTTGATCCAGAGGATACGTGACCGATTCGACAAGCCCTTCCGCCTCGAGTTGGGAAGGCACACGTCCACTCTGTCCGGCGGATTCAACCACGGGTTGGTCCAGAACGAAGTCGTCTGGGCGCTTCGTGTCGACGGTCCAGGAGGTCAGCAACTGGCGGGCAGTCCTTGACATTGTCGGTGACGTTGACCCTCGCGCCACACTCGATGGCCGGGGCGCGGAAGCTTCCTGGATGACGTCGGCGCCTGGCCACGAACCGTCGTGGCCGGAACGACTGTTCCAGCCAGGCGCAGGTATCTGGCCCTGTTCATTCCCGCCCCCGATGCATCGGGACTCGCCCCGTGGGCGGCGCCGGTGACCGGGGTGCGCTGTATGTCGGAAGGGCATCACTGCCGCGGCCGTGCCGAAGATGGCCGCCTCTGAGCGGTGGAGGCTGCAGTGCGACCTGGTGCCGGGGGCACCAGAAGGTCGTGCGCCCACTGACGGAGGACCTCAGGAGCGTCGTCCCGTCGCGTGGGCATCGGCCGCGGTCGTGGCGTTGTGATACCGAGGGAAGTGTGTGGACGCCGCCTCCGTTCAGTGCATCCTCGACCGTGCCGACGACCGACTCGTGGAGACGGGCTCGTTCTCGGTCGGACAGCGAGTGGACCGGCCGAGCAGGGTTCAGCCCGGCCCGGGAGAGGATCTCGTCGGTGAGCAGGTTTCCGATGCCGGCGAGCGCATGCTGGTCGAGGAGTCGAGCCTTGATCGGAGCCCGGCCGGACCCCAGCGCCGACAGGAAACAAGGGAGGTCGATGTCGGCGGCGTCGGGGCCCAGGTCGTCCAGAGGCGGGTCGAGCCGGACGCGGCCCAGTCGGCGCGGGTCGATCAGGTGCAGGGTTCCGCCGTCACGGAAGGTCAGGGAGAACCGGGCATGTCGGTAGTCGCCGGGTGGGCGTCCGAACTCCCAGTTGTCACCGCCGTCCACTTCGGTGCCGTCGGCCGTGGCGATGACGATCTTGCCGGACATGCCCAGGTGCACGCCGAGGATGCCGCCGGTGTCGAGCGGGCACCACAGCGACTTCCCCCGACGCTGAGCGGTGCGGAGCGTCGCGCCCACCAGTGCGTGGCGCAGCTCGCCGGGGCTGTGCGGGCGGCAGACGTAGCAGTCGGAGTCGTCGACGTCGACGATGCGCCTGCCGAGAGCGGATCGTTCGATGACGGTGCGGGCGACTCGGCTTCGGGGAGCTCGGGCATCCGGGGTCACTTCGTGGTGTGGTCGACCAGGGCGGTCTGAAGGTCGGAGTAGGGGAGTCCGGGGGGTGGGGTGCGGCCGTCGCGGACCGCCGCTGCGACGTCGAGGGCGGCGTGGATCGCTGCTCGGTAGGGCAACGACCCCGTGCTGACGCGCCGGACGCCCAGGTCGGCTAGCTGGTCGAGGGTCAGGTCGGGGACGGCGAGGGTGTTGACCGGCAGAGGCAGTTCTCGGGTGGCCTCGCGGAGGATCGCGGGGTCGGTGAGGCCTGGCAGGAACACGCCGTCGGCACCGGCCCGGATGTAGGCCTCGGCGCGGGCCAGGGTGTGCTCCGGGGTGGCGTCCTGGCCCAGCCAGTAGGTGTCGACGCGCGCGTTGAGGAAGACTGCCGGGCAGCGGTCCTTGATCGCGGCGATCTTCGCGGCGTGCCGCGCGGGGTCGATGAGCGCCTCGGCGGTGCTGTCTTCGATGTTGATGCCCGAGGCGCCGGCGTGGGCGAGGTCTGCGACATAGTCGGCCACGGCGCCCGGGTCGTCGTGGTAGCCGTCCTCGATGTCCACACTGACCGGGATCGGCAGGCGTTGCAAGGCCGTGGCGAGGGCCAGATTCAGCTCGCGGGTGGCGCGGCCGCCGTCCGGGCGACCATCGGAGGCGGCGACGCCGAAGCTGCTGGTGCCGACGGCCGGGTAGCCGGCACGGGCGAACGCGAGGGCGGAGGTGACGTCCCAGGCGTTGGGCAGCAGCAGCGGCGTCGGGCCGTGGTGGAGCCGAGCGAACGCCGTCGCAGGTTTCATGGTGAGCCTCCCGATCGGAATCGAGCGTTCGTGTCGTGGCGGGGTTGTACCGTCGAAGGCATGACGACGCCGGTCGCAGCAGCTGTGGACGAGACCGCCACGCACGGGGTGGCGGCCTCCGGGCCGGAGGACGAGCAGGTCTGCACCATCGCCCGCGTGCTCGGCATCGTCGGGGACAAGTGGACCTTGCGGATCCTGTGTGAAGCGGCGCTGAACGGAGTGTCGCGCTTCACCGACTTCCAGGAACTGCTCGGTGTCGCGACCGACGTCCTGGCCCAGCGTCTGACCAAGCTGGTGGACGAGGGACTGTTGACGAAGGAGTCGTACAAGGAGCCCGGGCGTCGCGCCCGCCCCCGGTACGAGCTCACCCAGGCGGGTCGGGAGATGCGGCTGGTGCTGGCGGCGCTGCAGCAGTGGGGCGATGTCCACCGGCCCAGCGGGTCCGGCCTCACCGAGGTCGGCCGCACCGTGGACCGGGACAAGGCGGTGCGGGTCGAGTTCGTCGATGCCGACGACGTCGTCGTCGCTGCCGAGGACATCACG
>NZ_JBEZDN010000218.1:0-6488 GCF_040648315.1 Pseudonocardia sp. NPDC049154 | reverse complement strand
TGCGCGGTTAGTGGTGCTGGAGCACCACTTACCGCGCACAGGCGCCGGAGGCGCATCACCCGCCCGTGAGCCCGTGCCGGTAGGCGTACCGCACGGCCTGGGCCCGGTCGCGCAGCCCGGCCTTGGCGAACAGGTGGTTGACGTGGGTCTTGACCGTCGCCTCGCCGACGACGAGCCGGCGGGCGATCTGCTGGTTGGACAGGCCCTCGGCGATGAGCGTCAGCACCTCCGCCTCACGCGGGGTCAGCCCGTCCGGGAGGGTGGCCGGGGCCGGTGCCGGGGCGGACGCGCCGACGAGCCGCGCGGCGGCGACCGGGTCGAGCGTGGTCTGCCCGTCCGCGGCCGAGCGGAGCGCGCGCCCGATCGCCTCGGCGTCGGCGTCCTTGGAGAGCCAGCCCGCGGCGCCCGCACGCAGGGCGGGGACCACCGCCTCGTCGTCGACGTAGGTGGTGAGGACGACGACCGCGGTGCCGGGATGCTCGGTGCGGACCCGGCGGGTGGCCTCGACCCCGTCGACGCCGGGCATCCGCAGGTCGGTGAGCAGCACGTCCGGCGCGTGCTCGGCGACCAGCTCCAGGGCGGCGGCGCCGTCCGCGGCCGCACCGACGACCTCGATCCCAGGCAGCAGGCCGAGCAGGGTGACCAGGCCGTCCCGGACGATCCGCTGGTCGTCGGCCAGCACCACACGGAGGGTCACGGGGCCGCGGGGACCGTCAGCCGCACCCGCCATCCGTCCTCCGTCGGTCCCGCGTCCAGCCGGGCGCCGACCAGCGCCGCCCGCTCGGCCATCCCGACCAGACCGTAGCCGCCGGCGCCGGGGTCGGGACGGGCGCCGGTCACGTCGGTGACCTCGAGCTCGACCTCCCCGCCCGCCGGCCGGAGGCGGACCGTGACGGGGGCGCCGGGGGCGTGCCTGCGCGCGTTGGACAGCGCCTCCTGCGTGGTCCGGACGAGGGTCTCGCGGGCCTCGGGGGAGACCTCCGGGAGGTCGTCGGCCAGGTCGAGGGTGGCGCCGGGATGGTCGGCGGCGAGCACCCGCAGTGCGGTGGGCAGGTCGACGGGGCCGCTGCGCAGGGCGTGCACGGCGCGGCGCGCCTCGGCGAGGCCCTCGGTCGCGAGTCGCTGCGCCCGCTCGACCTGGGCGACGGTGTCCGCGGGCGCGTCGTCGCGCTGCAGCATCAGCCGCGCGCCCTGCAGCTGCACCGACAGCGCGGACAGGGAGTGCGCGAGGACGTCGTGCACGTCCCGGGCGATCCGCGCGCGCTCGGCCAGCGCCGCGGCCCGGGCGTGCTCCTCGGTGGCCCGGGTCTCCGCGGCCCGGGCGAGCTCGCGCTCCTCGGCGCGGCGGTGCGCGTCCCGCCGGCTCATCCCCACCAGCAGCACGCTGACCAGCCCGAGCGTGACGAGCAGCGACTCCGTCAGCTCGCCGCGCGCGATCGTCAGCGCGAGGGTCAGGGACACCGCCGCCGCGAGCGCGACGGCGGGGAGCCGGGTGAGCCGGGCCCCCGCGGCGCCGACGGCGACGAAGCAGAAGGCCACCGACACCGACCAGCTCCCGGCCAGGGCGGCCATGAGGCAGCCGCCGGCGGCCGTCGCGACGAGTCCGGCAGGGTCCCAGCCGGGGCGCTCGACGCGGGCGGCCATGACCACCCAGCCGACGCTCGCGAGCGCCGTGGCCGCCACGGCGAGCGGGGTCACCGGCAGCCGCGGGCTCCCCGCCCAGGCGGCGGCGACGATGATCGGCAGCCAGATCAGGGCCGCGGCCCGCCGCAGGACGGAGGGCCGCGACCCGGGGCCGGCCGCGTCGAGCATCACCCCCCGATCCTCGCGCGCGGCGACCCGGCCCCGTCAACGCCGGCCACCGCGGCGACCCGGTCGCGCAGCACCCGGCCCTGCACCAGCAGGCTCAGCCCGAACGAGGCGAGCAGCGTGGCCGAGGCGAGCGCGCCGGCCCCCAGCCGGACGGCGAGCAGACCCAGCCCGATCCGCAGCCCGATCGTCAGCACCCACAGCGCGAGGGTGACCGCGCCGCCGCGCTGGTGCAGCACGCCGTCGCGCACGAACAGCCGCACCGACCGGCCGCGCAGCACCCCGAGCCCGACGACGAGGAGCAGCTCGGCACCCGTCAGCGCCAGCCCGACGGTGGTCACCGGCGGGTGCGCCTGCAGCAGGGTCAGCACGCCGAGGACCGTCAGCACGAGCGGCACGAGCATCGTCCGCTGCGCCGTGACGGGCCGGTCGGTGAGCTGCCGGGCCACGACCAGCACGAGCAGCACCCCGACGACCAGGGCGGTGACCAGCGGGTTCCCCGAGGCGAAGTCCATGCCCGGGAGCCTGCCCGGAACGCGGACGGAGATCGTCGGCCCGCGGGTCGATCCCGGGTGGAGCGGCGGCTCCACCCGGGGGTGGAGTCAGCCCGCGATCTCCGCGACGACCGGCGCCGCCTCCGCCGTCGCCTCGCGCAGGGAGCGGGCGACCGTCGGGTCGTCGAACGAGGTGTCCCTGGCCTTCGTCACGAACTCGTGCCGCAGCCGGGCGTAGCCGAACCGGTCGTCGAACATGTCCCGGCTCATCTCGGCCAGCTCCTGGACCCGGTAGGTCTCCAGCGGGCGGCGGAGCTCGTCGGCCTCCCGGGCGGCCTGCTTGGCGGCCAGGGCGGCGGCGTACCCGTCGCCGGTGGCGAGCCGGACCGCGTGCTCCACGACCTGCTCGTCGAACGCCGCGCGGTCGCCGTCGAGCACCTCGTCGACCAGGCCGGTGCGCAGCGCCTCGGCCGCGCCGACCGGCAGGCAGTCCCGGGTGAACCGGACGGCGTCGGCCGGGCCGACCCGGCGCGGCAGCGCGTAGGTCCAGTACTCCGAGCCGGTCAGGCCCATGTTCCGGTAGTGCGGGTTGAGCACGGCGCCGCGGCGCAGCAGCACGGTGTCGGCGCCCAGCGCCATCATCACGCCGCCCGCGCCCGCCGGCCCGCCCACCGCGGTCACGACGAGCTGCGAGGTGCAGGTGAGCAGCTCGCGGCAGACGTCGTTGATCGCGTTGATGTTGCGCCAGCTCTCGCCGGTCGGGTCGGGGCGGCCCTCGGCGACGTTGAGGTGGATGCCGTTGGAGAAGATCTCGCCGCCCTCGAAGACCAGGACCTTCGTGTCCTGGACGGCGGCGTGCCGCAGCGCGGCGGCGACCCGGTGGCCCTGTCCGGCGGACATGGCGCCGTTGTAGAGGTCGGCGCGCACCACGCCCACGCAGCCGTCCGGCCCGACGCGGCGGTAGCTGATCTCGCGGTAGCCGTCCGACGGGCCGGTGGGCCGCTCGAGCGACTCCGGCACCTCGTCGAGGGCGCCCTCGAGGGCGCCGCCCAGCACGGTCGCGGCGGGCAGCTTCACCCCGCCCGGGACACGGGCGTGCCCGATCCACACCGCCCCGTCGCCGGTGCGCACCAGGAGGGCGCCGTGCCGGCGCAGCGCGATGGAGCCGGGGGTGCCCGGGGTGGCGGAGCCGCGGTGGGCGTCGAACACCGACAGCGCGACGCCGGCGAGCTCCGAACGCACACCCGGCGCCCCGTCGCCCGCCCGCACGCGGCGCAGCACGTGGTCGGTCGGGTCCTCCCAGGAGAAGACCCGGTCGGTCTGCTTCATGGTCGGCCGGAGCCGCCCGATCACCGCGTCGCCGAAGGACTCCGCGGGCTGCGGCACGAACGCGGGGTCCTGCGCCTTGGCGACGACCTCGCGCGCCAGCTCGACGGCGGCATCGGCGACGGGCCCGTTGTAGACGGCGGACTTGCGCGGCGGCTCGGCCGGCATCGGGAAGGTCCGGTGGCCCCAGATCGGGCCGGCGTCCATCTCCTCGACGGCCTGCAGCGCGGTGACCCCCCACACCGGCTCCGCGTCCGTGATCGCCCAGTCGATCGACGACGGGCCGCGGTCGCCCAGCGGGCCCGGGTGGATCACCACGACCCGCTGACCCCGCCAGACGTCCTCGGGGACCCGCTCCTTGAGGAACGGGCAGAGCACCAGCTCGGGGCGCGTGGTCTCGACGGCCTTGCGGATGGCGGCCTCGTCGTGCGCGAGGCGGACGTCGAGGTGGTGCCCGTCCTCGCGGAGCTCCGTCCAGACGCGCTGGGTCAGCCCGTTGTAGGACGAACAGAGCAGCAGGATTCTCACGTACTTCTCCGGGTGATCGACCAGTGGGGGAGCACTGCCGACCGGGCGCCACGCTGCACCGCGGTCTCCACGACCGCGCGCGGGTTGCCCCCCGGTGCTGCACGTGGACCGCAAGGCACGTTACCTCGATGGTGCGGGTGATCGACTGGGCCGAACGGCCGAGAAGATCGACTCCCGGCGGAGGTACCCGACTCGCGAGCGAGAACGTCGTCGCAGGTGGTCAGGGGTTCTGCAGACTCGGACTTCCGCACGCCGACACGCCGAAGTAGACGCGGTGAGTCGCCGAGCGGTCACCTCGGGTACCTCGCCGTTGCGCCGAAGCGGTGAATTCGCCGCGCTCCGGCGTCGTGTACTCACGCGCGGTCGCCCTTTCGTCGGGCCGGTGTCGCCCGCGTCCGAAGGGCCTATCGGCCGCCTCCTTGGACTCACAGGGAGGGCCGTGCAACGACCGTGCCGGGCGATCTCTCGCCGGATGAACCTCTTTCGCGGCGAGTGGTCGGCAGTCTGAGCCCGGCGGTCGCAACGCCCCCGGACCGGCCACGGCACTCTGCCGAACGGCGGTGTCCGATCCACCTCGGACAGGGGCGAAAGGCCCTGACTGCGCGCCGATCGGCAATCCACACCCGCGTTGATCACCCGTTCGCACTCGACCGAGTCATGCCCGGGACACGCTCCGTGTACCTTCCGCCGTCGACGCGTGCGAAATCCGGCCGGGCCCCCGACCCGAACGGATGACTCCCCGGACGGGCCCGGGGCCGAGAGTGAGCGGCCTGCCGGCGGCGCGCGACGAGCTGGACGAAGCGACCGAGAGGGTGGCCGACGAATGACGAGGCTGCTGGACTGGCTGCCACGCGGCAACACGCTCGACGAGGCGTCGTTCCGCAGGCGGCATCTTCTGCTGCAGTGGGTCCTGGCGGCCCACATCCCCGTGCTGTTCCTGTTCGGGTGGCTGCTCGGCAACCCGCTGGGGCTGGTGCTCGGGGCCGCCATCGCGCCCGTCGTCGTGCTGCTGGTGGCCGGGCACTTCGTGACGCAGCGGCGCGTCGCGGCCTCGTGCATCAGTGCCGGGCTGGTGTGGTGCTCCATCGCGCTCGTGGCCGTCACGCACGGCACGATCGAGTCCCACTTCCACTTCTTCATCATCATCGGCTTCATCGCGCTCTACCAGGACTGGGTGCCGTTCCTCTGGAACATCCTGCTGACCGGGGTGTCGCACGGCGTCGGGACGATCTTCTACCCGGCCCTGATGTTCAACCACCCCGCCGCGCAGCGGGACCCGTGGCTGTGGGCCGGCATCCACGCCGGCGCCGTGCTCTTCGCCTGTGTCGGCATGGTCATCTTCTGGCGGATCACGGAGGACGAGCAGCACGAGAAGGAGGAGCTCGGCCGCGAGCTCGTCCGCGCCGACGCCGAGATCGGCCGCCGGCAGTTCACCTCGGACATGCTGGTCAACCTGGCCCGCCGCAACCAGTCGATGCTCTACCGCCAGCTGGACATCATCAACCAGCTCGAGGAGAAGGAGCAGGACCCCGACGCGCTCGCCGAGCTGTTCAAGCTCGACCACCTCGCCACCCGTGTCCGGCGCAACGCCGAGAGCCTGCTCGTCCTGTCCGGCGAGCAGCCGCCCCGCGTCTGGTCGGCGCCGGTGTCGATGCGCGACGTCGTCCGTGCCGCGATCGCGGAGACCGAGGACCTCGAGCGGGTCGAGTTCTCCGTCGACGACCGGATCGCGGTCGCCGGCCACAGCGTCGCCGACCTGACCCACCTGCTGGCCGAGCTCACCGAGAACGCCGTCCGCTTCTCCCCGCCGGACACCGCCGTTACGATCCGCAGCCGCCCGCAGCGGGCCGAGATCGGCGGCCAGGTCCTCACGATCGAGGACTGGGGCGTCGGGATGCCCGACGACGAGCTGGCCGCGGCCAACGAGCTGCTCATCCGGCCCCGCGAGGTCGACCTGTCGGTGTCGCAGCGGCTGGGCTTCCACGTGGTCGCGCGGCTCGCGGCGCGGCACGCCATCGAGGTGTCGCTGTCGACCACGCCCGGCTCCGGGCTGACCGCCGTCGTCATCCTCCCCGCGGCGCTGTTCGTGGCCGACCCGCAGGCCGGGCCGCACGCCGGGATCGGCAGCGGGCCCGAGCAGACCCGCCGGGCCACCGCGGTGCACGAGCAGACCCCGGCCGAGCACGCCCGCCGCGCCTCGGCCACGGCGACCGCCGAGCGCAGCCCGCTCCCCGGTCTCGCGGCCGCCGCCGCCCCGGCCTGGACCCCGCCGGCGCCCGCCGCCCCGCAGGACCGGCCGACCCCGGTCGCGCGCCGGGCCCCGGCCGCGCC
>NZ_JBEZDN010000217.1:0-6572 GCF_040648315.1 Pseudonocardia sp. NPDC049154 | reverse complement strand
TCAGCGTGGCGCCCTTGGGGAAACCCGTCGTCCCCGAGGTGTACTGGATGTTGATCGGATCATCCGGCGACAGCTCGGCCTGCTTCTCCACCAACAGCCCCGGCTCGCCGGCCCGCCCGGTCTCCAGCAGCGCGTCCCACTCGGCCGACCCGATCAGCATCACCGCCCGCAGCTCCGGGCAGTTCCCGCGCACCTGCTCGATCATCGCCGCGTAGTCCGACGTCTTGAACTCCCGCGCCGCCACCAGGACCGAGATCCCCGCCTGCTTGAGCACGTACTCCAGCTCGTGGGTGCGATACGACGGGTTGATGTTGACCAGGATCGCGCCGAGCTTCGCCGTCGCGTACTGCAACACCGTCCACTCCGCCATGTTCGGCGCCCAGATCCCGACCCGGTCCCCCTTGACCACACCCTCGGCCAACAAACCCAACGCCAGCGCGTCGACGTCGGCGCGGAACTCCCCGTAGGTCCACCGGCGGCCGCTCGGCACGTCGACGAGCGCCTCGCGGCCGGGGTCGGCCGCGACGGTCCGGTCCAGGTTGTCGCCGATCGTGTCGCCCAGCAGCGGGACGTCGGAGGTCCCGGAGGCGTACGACGGCAGCGCGGGAATGGCGGGGATCATGTGAGCTCCTCGTGGCAACGGCGCCAGGGCGATGACGCAACTTAACTGACCGCTCGTACGGTCAGCAATAGGGCTCACGGCCCGACCTGTCCCTATAGTGGGCGGATGCCAGGACGGAGCCCGCGGGCGAGCTCCCGGGACGCGATCCTGCGCGTCTTCGCCGAGCACGTCGCCGACCGCGGCTACGCGGACACCAGCCTCGGCGACGTCGCCGCCGAGCTGAACCTGAGCAAGGGCACGATCGTCCACCACTTCGGCAACAAGGAAGCCCTGCTGCGCGAGGTGCACGTCGCCTACTTCTCGCGGCGATTCGCCGAGGCGGACTTCGTCCACACCCACCTCGCGGACCCGGTGAGCCGGCTCGTCGCGATGATCTACGCGCTGCTCGCGGCGCACCGGGACGACCGCGCCGCCAGCCTGGCCTGCCTGCGCGAGCTCGTGCGCTACTTCGACGGCGACCTCACCGACTACGTCCGCAAGCAGCGGGTGCGCTACACCCAGATCGTCGTCGACATCCTCCGGGCCGGGGCGGAGCGGGGGCTCCTGCACACCCCGGACCCGCAGATGACCGCGCTGCAGGTCTTCGGCATGTGCAACTACGCCTGGACCTGGTACCGGCCGGACGGCCCGCAGAGCGTCGAGGACATCGCCCGGCTGTTCGCGCACGACGTCCTCGCCGGGCTGGTGCCCCGCTCCGGCGCCGGCCGGGAGCTCGACGAGCTGATCACCGCGGCGATCGAGACCGTGCGGAAGGCCCCCGGCCGCGGCGCCGCCGACGGACCGGCCGAGCCCGCCGACGCGGACCTCGCCGAGCCCGTGCCGACCGTGCCCTGACGGGCGCTCCCCGGGGACGGCACGGGCCCGGCGCGGTCAGGCCGTCGCCGCGGCCTGGGTGCCGCCGACCTCGTCCTCACGGCCGAGGTCGCTGCGGCTGGTCTCCCGGAGGGCGTAGGTGCAGGCGAGGCTGAGCACCGCGGTCACCGCCAGCATCACGCCGATCGCGATGCTGCCGAAGGAGGCCGCGAGCCCCGGCGCCAGCAGCGGGGGCACCGCACCACCCAGCACGCCGGCCAGGTTGTAGCCCAGCCCGGCGCCCGTGTAGCGGTGCCGGGTCACGAACAGCTCCGGCACGAACGAGCCCGCGGGCCCGTACGACACCGCGAAGATGATCAGCGTGACGGTCAGCCCGATCGCGAACGCCACCGCGGTCCCGGTGTCCAGCAGCGGGAACAGCACCAGCGCCCAGAGCACGCCCGCGGCGCACGACACCATGATCACCCGCCGGCGGCCGAACCGGTCCGACACGATGCCGGAGACCGCGATGGCCACCGCGAAGAACACCGACGCCCCGATCCCGATGCCGAGGACCACGGGCCGGCTCAGCCCCGCGCCCTGCGGGTTGGTGCCGTAGCTGGTCAGGTAGGCCGTGCCCATGTAGAAGAACGCGAACAGCATGGTCAGCGACCCGGCCGCGAGGAACACCTCCCGGGGCTGCGCGCGCAGCACCTCGAGGAACGGCACCCGCGAGCCCGATGCCGCCGGGGCCTCCTGCACCGCCCGGAAGGCCGGGGTCTCCTCGATCGTCGACCGGATGTAGAAGCCGACTGCCACCAGGACGATGCTGACCAGGAACGGGATCCGCCAGCCGTAGTTGAGGAACGCCTCGTCGCCGTCGCCCAGGACCAGGCCGGTCACCAGGAAGGTCGCGCTCGACAGCGCGAACGCGAAGGCCGGGCCGAGCTGCGGGAAGATCCCGTAGAGCCCGCGCTTGTTCGGCGGCGCGTACTCCGCCGTCAGCAGCGCCGCGCCCGCCCACTCGCCGCCGACCGCCAGGCCCTGCGCGAACCGCAGGACGACGAGCAGGATCGGCGCGACGACCCCGATGGTCGACGCGTCGGGCAGCAGCCCGATGAGCATGGTCGAGATGCCCATGAGCAGCAGCGTGCTGATCAGGGTGCGCTTGCGCCCGATGCGGTCCCCGTAGTGCCCGAAGAGGACCGCGCCGAGCGGGCGGGCGACGAACGCAACCGCGAAGGTGGCGAAGGACGCGACCGTGCCGGCCGTCGCCCCGAGCGCTGGGAAGAACACCTTCGGGAAGACCAGCGCCGCGGCCGTTCCGTAGATGAAGAAGTCGTAGAACTCGATCGTCGTTCCGACACAGCTCGCGGTCGCGACCCGCCACATCGGGGTCTGCCGCCGAGAGTGCGGTGCGGACGTGGACATCGTCGTCCTCCTGCGGTTCCGGTTCGGGAGATTCCGCACAGGGTGTCCGGCCCGGATGTGATCGGCTACTCACGAAAGGGGGTAGCGCGGGACGAGCCGCCCGTCAGAACAGCCCCGCCGCGCGCCCGACGTGGACGGCCGCGGTCCGGTTGCGCACCTTCAGCTTCCGCATCGCCGACCGCAGGTACGCCTTCACGGTCTGGACGCTGAGGTTGAGCTGGTCGGCGATCTCGGAGTTGCTGGCCCCGACCGCCACGAGCCGGAGGACGTCGGTCTCGCGGCGGGTGAGCTTCTCGGGGCCCTCGGCCGCCGGGTCGCCCACCGGTTCGGGCGCCGCGGGGGCACCGCTGAACTCGCGGTGGATGCGGGCGAGGCGTTCGCGGAGCCGGGCGTCGGAGGTCGCCGCGATGATGTCGGCCAGCTCGACGAGTGCGCGGCGGGTGCCGTCGCCGGCCCCGTCGTCGACGGGCGGGAGGCCGGCCGCCGGGGTGCCCCGGAGGTCCACCTGCAGCTGCGAGGCGACGAGGCTGGCCTGCCGCAGCGTGCGGTCGCCGATCGGGTCGCCGGAGCGGACGGCCCCGTAGAGGACGCTTCGGACCTCGCCGTCGACCCGGACGGGGAAGGCGAAGATCGACGTCAGCTTCTCCTCGGCGACCATCGTGTCGTAGTCGTGGGTGATCGCGCGGGCCGCGGCGTAGTCGTCGACCCGGCACGGCACCCCGCGTTCGAGGGCGGTCCCGCCCAGCCCGCGCCCGCGCCGGATGACGAGCCCGGACAGGGCGTCGCTGATCGTCCCGACCTGGGAGGTGATGGCGAACCACCCCTCGCGCCCGCCGCCGGGGACCGTCCCCCCGAAGACCACGGGGAGTCCGGTGACCCGCTGCAGTTCGAGCAGGCGCGTGCGGACGGCACGCTCGGCGGAGCGGTGGACGGTGTCGACGCTGACCACGGCCTGGTCCTCTCGGATCGGGTCGGGCGGCGGAGCCCCGGCCGGGTGGCCGTCGCTCCCCGAACACGACGGAGACGGCGGCGAAGTGTCCACAGAACGTGTCCGGTTCGTCAACTCTGCGTGGCACCACCGACAGTCGGAGGTGCCGCGAACCCCCTGCTCTACCCACTTTCGGCGGTGGCCGACGCGCCGGTTGCCGGGGTTGACCGGAACGAGTGACCATGTCCGGCTCCTCACGAGTGAAGCGGCATCTGTGTCGCTCACCGTCAGCGCGGCGCCCGCTCGGCTAGCCCGGTCGAGTGACACCCGCCGGGTTTCGCGGCGGCGAGATCACGGACCGCACCGGACCGGAGACGTCCCCCGCCGGCCGGGATGCGACCGAAGTCCCGGTTGGTCGTTGCTGCGGCAAGTCCCCCGGACGGCGTCTTCCCGCGCCCGACGGGGCAGGCCCCCGATGAAGAGGACCACCATGGCCAACCACCGCTTCGCTCCCCCGAAGGCCAAGGAACCGGGTACCGGACTGCGCGCCCCCGTCGGGCGCCGCAAGTTCCTCGGCTACCTCGTCGCCGCGCCGACCCTGGTGGTCGCCGCCGAGTTCACCCGCCAGACCGTGTTCGACGGGCCGTCGGCCTCCGCGGCGCCCGTCCCCTCCGTGCCGCAGACCCCCGAGGCCTACGACCTGCTCGACCTGCTGCGCGACTCGATGCGGCCGACCGCGAACCTCATCCGCATCGAGGTCAACAAGGACGGCACCGTCTCGTTCGCGCTCCCCCGCTCGGACAACGGGCAGGGCATCATCACCTCGACGCAGATGATCATCGCCGAGGAGATGGGCCTGGAGGTCGAGCAGGTCCACGTCACCCTGGCCGACGCCCGCCCGGAGCTGCTGTTCAACCAGATCACGGGCGGCTCGAGCACCACCTTCACGACCTACACGCCGATCCGCGTGGCGGCCGCGCTGGCCCAGATGCGGCTGCTCGACGCCGCCGCGCAGGTGCTGCAGCAGGACGTGCGCACGCTGACCGCGCGCAGCGGCCTCATCACCGGTGCCGCCGGCCGCGTGCTGTCCTACGGCGACCTGACCGAGGCCGCGGCCAGCCCGGTGAACGAGCAGGTCGAGGTCGTCCTGAAGCCCCGCGAGGACTTCCGGATCATCGGCAAGCCGCACAACAAGACCGACGCCCGGGACATCGTCACCGGCAAGAAGTGCTTCGCCACCGACCTGCAGATCCCCGACGCGCTGCCGACGGTCATCTGCCGGGCGCCCGACCTCAACGGCACCCCGGACGACGTCGAGAACATCGACGAGGTCCGGAACATGCCGGGCGTGACGGACGTCGAGGTGGTCTCCACCGGCGTCGCGGTGCGGGCGAAGACCTTCGGGCAGGCCATCGACGGCGTCCGCGCCCTGCGGGTGCAGTGGAACGACGGCACCGTCCACGGCGAGAGCGACGAGAGCATCCTCGCGAAGCTGAAGGCCGCCGAGCTGCCGCTGGCCGTGCCGGCCGGGGTCGGCGAGACCGTCGAGGGCTCGTTCACGTTCTACTTCAAGTCCAACAGCTCCCTGGAGACCAACTCCGCGATCGCCGACGTCCGGTCGGACAGCGCGGAGATCTGGGGCGCGATGAAGAACCCGGTCACGGCGCAGGCCGCGATCGCGAAGAAGCTGGGGCTGCCGCAGAGCGCGGTGACCGTGCACGTCACCCAGGGCGGCGGGTCCTTCGGCCGCAAGCTGTTCTGGGACGCCGCGCTGGAGGCCGCCGAGGTCTCGCAGACGATGGGCAAGCCCGTCAAGCTGATGTGGACCCGGGCCGACGACGCCCGCCAGGGCCGGGTGCACCCGATGGCGACCTCGCGGATCCGCGCCTCGGTCACCAAGGACTCGGTGCTCAGCTACGAGCAGCGGCACACCAGCGTGTCCACCGACTTCACCCACGGCCTCGGCGACGCGATCACCGCGACCGGCGCCCGGGCCCCGCTCGGCAACCTCACCTTCGCCGAGTCGATCTTCGAGCTGACCCAGGTGACGCCGTACGACTACGGCGTGTCCACCCGGCTGCTCAACGAGGTCGAGATGGGCTTCAACACGTCGTCGATGCGCAACGTGTACTCGCCCGACGTGGCCACCGCCCGCGAGCTCGTCACCGACCAGCTCGCCGCCAAGGTCGGCCAGGACCCCTACGAGTTCCGCCGCCAGTTCCTGCGCAACGACCGGATGCGCGCCGTGCTCGACGCCGTGGCCAAGGAAGGCCGCTGGGGCCGGTCGATGAAGGACGGCACCGCCCAGGGCATCGGCTTCCACACCGAGTACAAGGGCGTCTCCGCGGCCCTGGTCGAGATCGACACCCGGCCCGAGACCGTGAACCGGAAGATCCGCGAGGGTGTCACCGGCCCGCGCGTCACCCGGGTGACCTTCGCCGTGGAGATCGGCCTGGTGATCAACCCCCGCGGGCTCGAGGCCCAGATCATGGGCGGGATCAACGACGCCATCGCCCTGATCCTCAGCTCCAGCCTGCACCTGACCGACGGGCACTTCGTCGAGGCCAGCTGGGACAACTACTTCTACACCCGGCAGTGGAACACCCCGCCCGAGATGAACATCATCATCCTCGACTCGCCGGGCGACGAGCCGGGTGGGGCCGGGGAGTTCGGGCTCGCCGCGACCTGCGGCGCCATCGCCTGCGCCTACGCCCGGGCGACCGGGAAGGTGCCCGAGTACTTCCCGATCAACCACAAGGACCCGTTCCCCTTCGAGCCCAAGCCGCTCGTGCCCCCGAT
>NZ_JBEZDN010000216.1:0-6630 GCF_040648315.1 Pseudonocardia sp. NPDC049154 | reverse complement strand
GACCCCGCCACGGGGCGGGCGACCGTTGTGCAAGGGCTGGACGCGGTGCCCCCCGACGCGCGACCGACCGTCCGCCAGGTCAACATCGTCCACCTCGCTTGGGACGTGATGGTGGGCCTGGGGACACTGCTGTTCCTGCTTTCCGCCTGGTACGGCCTCTGCTGGATCGTCCGGCGCAGGATGCCGGCGAGCAGGTGGTTCCTCCGGGTCGCGGCCGCCTCGGGCGTCCTGGCGGTGATCGCCATGGAGGCCGGCTGGATCGTGACCGAGGTCGGCCGCCAGCCGTGGATCGTCTACGAGCTCATGAAGGTCGAGGACGCGGCCACGGGCAACACCGGGGTCTGGATCTCGTTCGGTGCGGTCGTCCTGCTCTACCTCGCCGTCGGAATCACCACCATCCTGGTGCTGCGTGGGATGAGCCGACGGTTCCGCAGAGCCGGTGGGTTCGTCGACCTCGAAACCCCCTACTCGCCGAGTACCCCGTCCGCCCCGTCCGCCCTGTCGGCCCCGTCCGCCTCGTCTACGTCGCCCGCGTCGCCTGAGAAGGCCTCGCCCGCACCCGAGGAGGAGCTCCGGTGAGCACCGCGGTCGCCGTGGTGCTGCTGGTGGCGGTGGTCGCGTACGCGATGTTCGGGGGCGCCGACTTCGGAGCGGGGTTCTGGGACCTGACGGCGGGCGGCCCGCGGCGCGGCGCCCGCCCCCGCGCCGTCGTCGAGAACTCGATCGGGCCGGTGTGGGAGGCGAACCACGTCTGGCTGATCTTCATCCTGGTCGTGCTGTGGACGTCGTTCTCCGAGGCCTACGCCTCGATCACGCTGACGCTGTTCGTCCCGTTGACGATCGCGGCCCTGGGCATCGTACTGCGCGGGGTGAGCTTCGCCTTCCGCAAGGCGGTCGTCACGACGGGGATCAAGCGGATCTTCGGGGGCGGGTTCGCGATCTCGTCGGTGCTGGTCCCCTACTGCATGGGCGCGATCGTGGGCGGGATCGCCTCCGGCAGGGTGCCGCCCGGGGGACGGGCGGGGGACCCGGTGGGCAGCTGGATCAACCCGACGTCCGTCGTCGGCGGGGTCCTGGCCGTCGCTGCAGCCGCGTACCTGGCCGCGGTCTACCTCGTGTGGGACGCCCGGCGGATGGACGAGCCGGACCTGGCCGAGTACTTCCGCCGCCGGGCCGTCGCCTCCGGGATCGTGGTGGCCGTGCTCGCCGCAGGTGGCGCCTTCGTCCTTCGCGCCGACGCGGCGTACCTGTTCGACGGGCTCACCTCCCGGGCCCTGCCGGTGCTGATCGTCAGCACCCTGTGCGGCGCCGGCGCCCTGCTGCTGCTCTTCCGCGGCGCCGCGCGCGGCGCCCGCATCCTCGCCCTGGTCGCGGTCGCGTGCGCCGTCGTCTCATGGGGAGTGGCGCAGTGGCCCTACGTCCTGCCCGAGACCCTGACGTTCGCCGCGGCCGCGGCCCCCTCCGGCACGTTGACGGCGGTGCTGGTGGCCGCCGCACTGGCGGTCGTCGTGGTGCTCCCCGGCTTCGTCCTGCTCTACGTCCTCGACCAGCGCGGTCTCCTCCCCGAGGAGGGCGTCGACGACAGGGCCGACCACCACACACGTCTCAAGGAGTCCGGAGCATGAGCCTCACGACGTCGCCGTTCCCGCCGATCGCCGACTACGCCTTCCTGTCGAACTGCCACACCGGGGCGCTCGTTGCGCCGGACGGGTCGGTCGACTGGCTGTGCCTGCCGGCGTTCGACTCGCCGAGTGCGTTCGGGAATCTCCTGGACCGGGGCGCGGGCTCCTTCCGGTTCGGCCCCTACGGCATCAACATGCCCACCGCGCGGACGTACGTGCCGGGCACCAAGGTCCTCACCACTACCTGGCACACGCCGGGAGGATGGGTCCTCGTCCACGACGCCCTGACGATGGGGCCGCGGCGAGGACCGGACACGGTCACCCCGCACACCAGACCGCCCGCCGACGACGACGCCGACCACCTCCTCGTGCGGACGGTGGAGTGCCTCGAAGGGTCCGTCGAGATCGAGCTGGTCTGCGATCCGGCGTTCGACTACGGCCGGGAGGCCGCCGGGTGGACGCTGGTCGACGACGCGGGTCACTCCGCCGACGCCAAGGGTGCCGGGCAGACCCTCCGGCTGAGTACCGACATGTCGATCGGCATCGAGGGAAGCTCCGCCCGCGCCCGCCACGTGCTGGAGAAGGGCGAGCGGGCGTTCTGCGCACTGTCGTGGGCCGACGGTCTCGCCTCTCCCACCGACATCGCCGACGCCACCGCGCACATCGACGCGACGGTCCGGTTCTGGCGCAATTGGCTCGCCCGGGCCCGCATCCCCGACCACCCGCTGCGGCACCCGCTCGAACGATCAGCGCTGACGGTGAAGGGCCTGACGTACATGCCCACCGGTGCCACCGTCGCCGCGCTGACCACCTCGCTGCCGGAGACGCCTGGCGGCGAGCGCAACTGGGACTACCGGTACACGTGGATCCGGGACAGCACCTTCACGCTGCAGGCGCTGCACTATTTGCTCCTGGACTGGGAGGCCGACGAGTTCATGCAGTTCGTCGCCGACGTCGAACCGACCGAGGACGGCAGCCTGCAGATCATGTACGGGATCGACGGCCGTCGCGACCTCACCGAGTCCACACGAGACGACCTGTCCGGGTACGAAGGCGCCAGGCCGGTCCGGATCGGGAACGGCGCGTTCGACCAGCGCCAGAACGACGTCTTCGGAGCGGTGCTCGACGCCATCCTCCTGCACACGCGCCGTAGCCGCCGCCTGCCGCGGCGCCTGTGGCCCCTGGTGCGGTCGCAGGCGGAGGGCGCCATCGCGGCGTGGCGTGAGCCCGACCAGGGAATCTGGGAAGCCCGCGGAAAGCCCCAGCACTACGTGTCGTCGAAACTGATGGGCTGGGTCGCCCTGGATCGGGCCGCCAAGCTGGCCGAGATCCGCGGCGACGAGGCGCTGCAGCAGAACTGGGCTGCGACCGCGGAGGAGATCAAGGCCGACATCCTCGCGCACGGCGTCAGCGACCGCGGCGTCCTCCGCCAGCATTACGACACCGACGCGCTCGACGCCTCCACCCTGCTCGCCCCCCTGTTCGGGTTCCTCCCGGGGAGCGACGAGCGGATCAAGAACACCGTCGACGCCATCGCCTCGGAGCTGTCCGAGAACGGCTTCGTGCTGCGCTACGTCACCGGCGAGACCGACGACGGCCTCTCCGGCAAGGAGGGGACCTTCCTGATCTGCAGCTTCTGGCTGGTGTCCGCGCTGACCATCGTCGGGGAGATGCAGCGGGCCACCGACCTGATGGAACGCCTCCTGCGGATCGCCTCACCGCTCGGGCTCTACGCCGAGGAGTTCGAGGTCGACCGCGCGCGCCACCTCGGCAACTTTCCTCAGGCCTTCTCCCACCTCGCCCTCATCGAAGCCGCAGCCCGGATCATCCTCGCCGACCGGCTCGAGGAGTGGTCGGGATGACCGGGGCCGAGACCGCGCCCGGCCGGGTCCTCGTCCTGGGTGGTGGGCTGGCCGGCGTCGCCTGTGCGCAGAAGCTGGGTGACGAGGGGATCGACGTGCTGCTGGTGGACCGCAACGACTACCACCAGTTCCAGCCGTTGCTCTACCAGGTGGCGAGTTCACAGCTGCCGGCCGAGGACGTGGCCCGCCCGCATCGGGCGATCTTCGCGGACTATCCGTCGGTGTCCGTGGTCACCGCGGAGGCGTCCAGTGTCGGGCTCACCGACCGCAGCGTGGTGCTGTCCGACGGGCGGACCCTCACCGGCTCGCACCTGGTGCTGGCCGCGGGTGCCCGGCCGAACTTCTTCGGGGTGCCCGGTGCGGCCGAGCACGCCTTCCCGCTGTACTCCGTGGCCGACGCCGAACGGCTGCGCCTGCACCTGCAGCGGCTGCTGAGGGAAGCCGTAGAGGGGGGCGGCTCTGCCGAGGCCGGTGCGCTCGACGTCGTGGTGGTGGGGGGCGGCCCGACCGGGGTCGAGACCACCGGGGCGCTGGCCGAGCTGATGCAGGCGCTGCAGAGGACCGGCCGCCTCGATCCCGCCGGGAGGGTCACCGTCGTCGACCGCTCGTCGGCGCTGCTCGGCCAGTTCTCCCGCAAGGCGCACGACTACGCCCTCCGGAAGCTCACCGAGGTGGGTGCGCAGGTCAAGCTCGAGACCGGGGTCACCGCCGTGCACCCCGACCGGGTCGAGTTCGACGACGCGACGACGATCACGGCGCGGACCGTGGTGTGGGGCGGCGGGGAGTCGGGCGCCGCCGTCGCGCAGACACTCGGATCGGTCCTCGGCCGCGGCGGGCGGCTCGACGTCCGGCCCGACCTGACCGTCGAGGGCCACCCGGGCGTCTACGCCGTCGGCGACGTCGCGAACATCCCCTCGCGCGCCGAGGGCGCCCCGGCGCTGCCCCAGCTGGGCTCCGTGGCGCAGCAGTCGGGCCGGTGGGCGGCGGAGAACATCCTGCGCGAGCTCCGGCACCAACCGGCGAAGCCCTTCCGCTACAAGGACAAGGGCATCATGGCGATGATCGGCCGGAACGCCGCCGTCGCCGAGGTCGGCAAGCACCGCCACCAGGTCGAGGGCCCGCTCGCCTTCGCCGCGTGGCTCGGGGTGCACGCCATGCTGATCAGCGGCGTGCACAGCAGGACCGATGCGTTCCTGGCGTGGGCCTGGGACTACTTCGAGCGTGACCACTCCGCCACGGTCGAGGCGTCGTCGGCCCCGCGGCGGATCGCGTGGGGCGGCGACGACCGGGACGTCCCCCACATCTCGCTCGACCGGCCCGAACCCGCCGACACCCCCGCGCGACGTGAGGACGCAACGCGCCCAGCCCGGCAAGCGCACACCGATCCGAGGGAGATGGGCGTGACCGACCGACACTACGACGTGATCATCATCGGCACCGGAGCCGGCGGCGGGACCCTCGCCCACCGGCTCGCCCCGACGGGCAAGCGGGTCCTGCTGCTCGAACGCGGCGGTTACCTGCCCCGGGAGCGGGACAACTGGGACTCCACCGCGGTGTTCGTCAAGGGCAAGTACCGGGCCCCCGAGTTCTGGTACGACGCGCACGGCGCCGAGTTCCCCCCGGAGGTCAACTACTACGTCGGGGGCAACACCAAGTTCTACGGGGCGGCGCTGTTCCGGTTGCGCCCGCAGGACTTCGGCGAGCTGCGCCACCACGGCGGCGTGTCCCCGGCCTGGCCGATCGGCTACGAGGACCTCGAGCCGTACTACTCGCAGGCCGAGGAGCTCTACCTGGTGCACGGCCGCCACGGCGAGGACCCCACCGAAGGCCCGGTCAGCGCGCAGTACTTCTATCCGCCGGTGCAGCACGAGCCGCGGATCCAGCAGCTGTCCGACGACCTGGAGAAGCAGGGCCTGCATCCTTTCCACCTGCCCATCGGGGTGAACCTGACCCAGGACGAGCACGGCCGGGCCCGCCACGACAGCGTCTGCATCCGGTGCGACCGGGTGGACGGCTTCCCGTGCCTGGTCGGGGCCAAGTCCGACGCCCAGGTGATCTGCGTCGATCCCGCACTCGAGCACGACGGCGTCGACCTGGTCACCAACGCACATGTGCAACGTCTGGAGACCGATCCGGGCGGCCGCACGGTCACCACCGTGGTCGCGGAGCTGGGCGACGGGTCCACCGCCCGGTTCGGCGCCGACATCGTGGTGGTGGCGGCCGGCGCGGTGAACTCGGCGGTCCTGCTGCTGCGGTCGGCGAACGACCGGCACCCCGACGGCCTCGCCAACGGCTCCGGCGTGGTCGGTAGGCACTACATGCGGCACAACAACCTGGCCCTGATGGCCGTGTCCAAGGACCCGAACCCCACCCGCTTCCAGAAGACCCTCGCCCTCAACGACTGGTATCTGGGCAGCGAGGACTTCGACTACCCCCTCGGCGGGGTGCAGATGCTGGGCAAGTCCGACGCCGAACAGGTCAGGGCCAATGCCCCGCGCTGGGCCGGCAAGCTCGCGCCGGAGATGCCGTTCGAGGAGCTCGCCCACCACGCAGTCGACTTCTGGCTGTGCGGCGAGGACCTCCCGCAGCCGGACAACCGCGTCACCCTTGATCGCGAGGGCGGCATCCACCTCACACTGGACGAGAAGAACAACGTCGAGGGCCTCAAGCGCTTGCGCATGCAGCTGCAGAGCAGGCTCGGGGACCTGGGCATGCACGAGAAGCATCTGCTGCACCACAGCATCTACATGCACAAAGGCATGCCGATCGGCGCCACCGCGCACCAGGCCGGCACCGTCCGGTTCGGCACCGACCCGGAGAGCTCGGCGCTCGATGTCAACTGCAAGGCCCACGAGCTCGACAACCTCTACGTCGTCGACACGAGCTTCTTCCCCAGCATCGGCGCCGTGAACCCGTCCCTGACGGCGATCGCGAACGCGCTGCGCGTGGGCGACCACCTGATCGACCGACTCGGATGACAGGAGATTCACCGACATGACACAGACCGCAGAAGTGGATCGGGTGGACGCACTGGTCATCTTCGGCGCGACGGGGGACCTGGCGAAGCTGGAGACCTTCCCGGCACTGGTCGGGCTGGTGGAGCGGGGCGTCCTGGACGTGCCGGTGATCGGCGTCGCGAAGAGCGG
>NZ_JBEZDN010000215.1:0-6646 GCF_040648315.1 Pseudonocardia sp. NPDC049154 | reverse complement strand
CCCACCCCGCCCCCGCCCCCCCCGCGCCCCCCCCCCCCCACCCCCTCGCCGCCTGGTTTGTCCAGAAGGTTCTTCCGCCTCCCCCCCCCCCCCCCGAGGCCCGGGGGCGGGAGCTCAGGACCGGCGCCTCGGTGATCCCCGCGGCCTTGAGCTCGTCGGCCAGGCGCTCCTTGAGGCGGAACTTCTGCACCTTGGTCCCCGACATCGGGAACTCGTCGACGAAGCGCACGTACCGCGGCACCTTGAAGGTCGCGATCCGCCCGAGGCAGAAGGCGACGAGCTCCTCCTCGGTCGCGGTGGCCCCGGCCTTGAGCTGCACGAACGCGGCCGCGACCTCGCCGTACCGGGCGTCCGGCGCCCCGACGACCTGCACCAGCCCGACGGCCGGGTGCTCGCAGAGGAACCCCTCCACCTCGGCGGCGGCCACGTTCTCGCCGCCGACCTTGAGCATGTCCCCCCGCCGCGACACGAACCGCAGCCGCCCGGCCTCGTCGGCCACGACGAGGTCCCCGGAGGCGAACCAGCCGTCGGCGTCGATCCGGGCGGCCGTCGTCTCGGGGTCGCGGTGGTAGCGGACGAGCCGGGAGGCGCCGCGGAACCGGAACTCGCCGGGGACGCCGGGCGGCACGGCCTCCCCGGTCTCCGGGTCGACGACCTTCGCCTCCATGTGCCGCAGCGGGACGCCGCTCGTGGTCGCGCGGACCTCGGCGGGGTCGTCGGGCGAACCCATGCAGCAGAACCCGAACGACTCGGTCATCCCGAGGCAGGAGGTCTGCACGGCCTGCGGGAGCCGGGCCTGCATCGCGCGCATCCGTTCCGGCGCACCCACGTTGATCACCAGGCGCAGCGCGGAGAGGTCGGCCTCCGGGAAGCGCGGGTGCTCCAGGACCGGCACCCAGATCGTCTCGAAGGCGGGGAAGCCGATCGTGCAGCGCTCGCGTTCGAGCTGGTCCAGGGCCCGTCCGGGCTCGAAGGTGCCCACGTGCACCATCCCGCACCGGCCGGCCAGCGCCGCGATCGCCACGTCGAACCCGCCGCAGTGGAACATCGGCAGCGGCGCCCAGAACCGGTCGTCCGGCCGCAGGCCGAGCCGCTCCGCCACGGCCCCGCCCTCGGCGACCAGGGACGCGTGGTCGTGCACGCAGCCGCGCGGCCGCGAGGTGGTGCCGGAGGTGTAGAGCATGAGGATCGGGTCCGACGCCCGCAGCGCACCCCGGGCCTCGTCGGCCCCGCCGGGATCCGCGGACTCGTCCAGCCCGTGCAGGAAGCCCGGCGCGGGCCCGTCCAGCGCGACGACGGCGCGGAGCAGCGGGGCGGCGTCGAGCGCGAGCCGGCCCGGCGTGCCCTCCGCCAGCCCCGGCAGGGCCTCGTGCAGCACCGGCGCGAACCCGGCGGTGCTGATCAGCAGCCGCAGGTCGGCGTTCTCGATCATGTAGCTCAGCTCGCGCGGCTTGAGCCTCGGGTTGAGCGGCACCGTGACCGCGCCGATCCGGGCCGCGGCGAGCCAGAGCCGGTAGCTGTCGAGGCAGCCGTGGAGGAGCAGCCCCACGGAGTCGCCCGGCCTTATGCCGAGCGCCCAGAGCGCGGCCGAGAGCCGGCGCGTGGAGCGGGCCAGCTCGGGGTAGGTCTCGCGGCCGTCGGGGAAGACGACGCCCTGCTCCGGCGCGTCCACCGCGCGGCGCTCGAGCAGGTCGGGAACGGTGGTGTCCGGCATCCTCGTCGGCCCTTCCGATCTGTCTAACGATCGTTTGACAGTGGACCGTAGCAACGTCCGTGGACTGCGTCGAGGCCACTGACTATCAACCGTCCAGTAGGTAAGCTGCTCCCCATGATCACCGAGGAGGACCTCGCCGGCACCGTCGGTCACAGCATGCCCGGCGGCACCGCACGCGTCGAGCACTACGCGGACTGGTTGCTCCGGGACGCGCTGGGTGCCCCGCCGGGCGAGCCGGGCCTCGCGCACCCGACGTTCGCGTTCCTCGCGGCGCAGGGCGGGGTGGGGCTGAGCCTCGAGGAGGTCTTCGCCGTCTTCGGCGCCTCCTCGGCCGACGGCCCGATGCTCGGCGAGTGGGCGGTGGACTTCGCGGAGCCGCTGCGGCTCGA
Source organism: Pseudonocardia sp. NPDC049154 (assembly GCF_040648315.1). Classification (NCBI taxonomy): domain Bacteria; kingdom Bacillati; phylum Actinomycetota; class Actinomycetes; order Pseudonocardiales; family Pseudonocardiaceae; genus Pseudonocardia; species Pseudonocardia sp. NPDC049154. The sequence continues at coordinate 4,543 of NZ_JBEZDN010000215.1, read as the reverse complement.
CGTCGACTATGCCGTGACCTGCGTCGTCGAGTCCGCGCGGCGGAAGACGGGGGCGCGCACCGGGGTGTTCGACCTGGTCACGGTGCGGATCGAGCTGGCCGGGCCGGACGGGTCCGTGCACGTGACCGTCCGGCCGACGTACGTGTTCCCGCGTCGCTCGGTGGGGAGGTCGGCGTGAAGGTCGGGGACGTGCTGCCGGAGCGCGTGGTCGAGTCGGTCGACCCGGAGAAGATGAAGATCGCGGCAGCGCTGCTGCGGGACCCGAACATGATCCATCTCGACCCGGCGGTCACCGGGAAGCTGGGCATGGGGTCGCGGGTGGTCAACCAGGGACCGCTGAACCTGGGCTACATCCACACCCTGCTCGAGGGGTACGGGCGGGTGGTCTCCTCGCGCTTCCGGTTCCACGGCAACGTGTTCGCGGGCGACCGGGTCGTCGCGGGCGGGCGGGTCACGGCGGTCGACGGCGACCTCGTCGACTGCGAGGTGTGGCTGGACGTGACGGGCGGGGCGCGGGCAGTCTCGGGGACGGTCCGGGTCCGCCGTGCGCGGTGACCGGTGCTCCGGCATCGTCCGCGCCCGGGCGCTTGCGTGATCCGGCCCGCCGTGACACCGTGTCAAACGGTCGGTTGGTAGAGAGAGGGTGTCATGCCGAGCTACGACGTCGTGGTCATCGGGGCCGGGGCCGCCGGGCTCTCCGCGGGAGCGCTGCTGGCCAAGGAGGGCAGGCGGGTCGTGGTGCTCGACCGCAGCCCCTATCTGGGCGGCCGCGCCATGGCCGTCCCGGACGAGGGGTTCACCGTCAACCTCGGCGGGCACCTCATCGAGGACGGCGGCTCGGGCATCACGAAGGTGTTCGAGCACGTCGGCAAGGAGCTGATCCACGGCGAGGTCAGCAACGACATGCCGATCTGGGAGAACGGCAAGGGCTGGGGCTCGATCCGGGACCGGTACACCGACCGGACCGAGCTCAAGAAGGTGATCAAGGCCCTCGTCAACACCCCCTACGAGGACCTCGACGACTGGGACGACCGCTCCCTGCGCGAGTGGATCCACCAGTACACGGACGACCAGGGCGTGGTGGACCTCTTCGAGTTCATCTCCGTGCTGGAGTGCATGACCGACAACTGGTACGACCACTCCGCCAGCGACAACCTCTACGTGCGCAAGATGCACTTCGAGGAGCGCAACACCGCGGCCTACTCCTGCTGGCCCGGCCAGGGCTGGGACGGGATCTGGCGCGACCTGGCGGACGCGATCACGTCGAACGGCGGCGAGCTCCGCCTGGGGACGAGCGTCGAGCGCGTGGTCATCGAGAACGGCGCCGTGAAGGGCGTGGCGGTCGGCCGCGAGCCCAAGGTGCTGCCCAACGAGTTCTTCGAGGAGGAGATCCTCGAGGCGCCCGCGGTGATCTCGACCCTCCCGGTGTGGAACGTGCTCGACGTCGTGCCCCGCTCCGCGCTGCCCGAGTGGTACGCCTCCCAGATCGAGTTCCTCGCCCAGGACAAGTTCCGGATCGCCTGGCTCGGCCTCTACCTCGCCACCGAGGAGCCGGTCACGCAGTTCGACCCGCGCGAGCTCGCCACCTGGACGTCGACGCCGTCGACCGACTGCTCGGGCTTCATGTTCGACCAGTCCGCGATGGACCCGTCGTGCTCGCCGGAGGGCACCCACCTGCACGTGATGGGCGCGATCATCCCCGGCGCCAAGGGGCGGGACCGCGAGTGGTGCCGGGCGACCATGGAGGCCTTCGAGCGCGACGCCGAGGTGATGTGGCCCGGCTTCGCCAAGCCGATCTGGCGCCGTCGGCACCTGGTGTTCGAGCCGAGCTTCGGCGTGATCCAGATGCCGGGCCTGGTCGGGAAGTACCGGCCGCACTGGCGGGCCCCCAACGTCGAGGGGCTGTGGTTCGCCTCCGAGACCTTCCGCAGCCGCGGCATCGGCACCGACCGTGCGGCGCGTGCGGCCCTGACCTGCGTCGAGGACTACCTCGGCGCCCGGATCCCGACCTTCGGCGACGGGTGGAGGTACTGAGTTGCAGCGCCTGCAGTTGGGCGTCCCCGGGCAGATCATGCCGCCGGCGGACGCGGCGGTGAAGTTCGCGCAACGCAGCGAGGCCGAGGGGTACGACGCCGTGTGGTGGCCGGACCACCTCATGGGCTGGCACGCGGACACGATGTGGACCCCGGACCTGACGCCGCTCGCGAAGGTCCAGGCCAACCCGCACACGTACTTCGACCCGATGATCATGATGGGGGTCGTCGGGGCGCAGACCGAGCGGATCAAGGTCGGCGTGGTCGTCACGGACCTGATCCGGCGGAACCCGGCCATGGCCGCGGCCACGGCGTTGACCCTGGACCACGTGACCCGGGGGCGGGCGATCATCGGGCTGGGCTCCGGCGAGAAGCTCAACGTCACGCCGTACGGCATGTCGTTCGACAAGCCCGTCGCGAGGCTCTCCGAGGGCATCGACGTGATGCGCCTGCTCTGGGAGGCCGACGGACCCGTCGACTACCGGGGGACGTTCCACACCCTGGAGAAGGCGGTCCTGGGGCTGCGGCCGTACGGCGACACCCCGCCCGAGATCTGGACCGCCGCGCACGGTCCGCGGATGCTGCGGCTGACCGGTACCAAGGCGGACGGGTGGCTGCCCACCAAGATGACCGCGCCGGACTACGGCAAGGCGCTCACCACGATCCAGCAGGCCGCGCAGGACGCCGGGCGCGACCCCGCGACGATCACCCCGGGCATGCTCGGCTACATCCTCATGGGCCCGGACGAGGAGACCGTCCGGCGGCTGACCGAGGCGCCGCTGGTGCGGGCGCTCTGCGTGCTGCTGCCCTCGCAGGTGTTCCGGGACCTCGGTGTCGAACCCCCGCTCGACGCGGGCTCGGGCTTCCACGACTTCATCCCGACGACGATCCCGCGCGAGGAGTCCCTGCGGATCATCGACGCGATCCCGCCGGAGGTGGTGCGGCACTACGCCTTCTGCGGCACCCCCGAGCAGGTCGCGGAGGAGCTCTACGAGTACCGCGAGGCGGGCCTGGAGCACCTCGTCATGTGGAACATCACCGCGTTCGGGGACCCGTCGCTGGCGAAGTGGTCGTTCCGGGCGATGGCGGAGCTGAAGAAGCTGGTGGGGTCGTGACCCGGGCAGTGGTCGAGGGCTACTTCGCCGCGATCAACTCGGACTCGTTCGCGGACCTGGCCGAGGTGTTCGCCGACGACGTGGAGATCCACACGGTCGGGGCGGAACCGGTCGTCGGGCGGGCGGCGGCGCTCGCGCACTTCCCTGCCGTCCTGGCGAACTACGCCGAGCACGAGGACCGCGTGACGCGCTGGATCGAGACCCCCGAGGCGATCGTCACCGAGATCGACTTCGAGGGGAAGCTCGCCGACGGCCGGCCGGTCGTGTTCTCCGCGCTCGACGTGTTCGACCTGCGGGCGGGACGGATCGCCAGGGTGACGACCTGGTACGACACCCGGGACGTGCGGCGCCAGGTCCGGCCGTGAAGCTGGGGGTCACCCTGCCCGTCGACGACGGGCTCGGCGTCCCCGAGTACCTCCGGCTCGTCCGCGCGGCGGAGGAGGCGGGCTACGACTCGGCGTGGGTCGGCGAGGTGACCGGGCCCGAGGTCTTCTCGATGCTCGGCGTCCTGGCCGCCAGCACGTCGCGGATCCGGCTCGGCTCCGGGATCGCGACGGTCTACCCGCGCTCGCCGGCCCTCGCCGCGATGGGCTTCGCGACGCTCGCCTCCGCCGCCCCCGGCCGGATCCTCGCCGGGCTGGGCGCGAGCAGCCCGATGATCACCGAGGACTGGCACGGCCGCACGCACAGCCGCCCGCTCGCGACGATCGAGGGCTACGTCCGGGTGCTGCGGGCGGCCTGGGCGGGGGAGCGGGTGTCCGTGGAGCACCCGCGCACGCAGGGCTTCCGGGCCACCCTCCTGCCGCCGGAGCCGCCGCCGATCGTCGTCGGGGCGATGAACCCGCGGATGCTGCGGCTCGCCGGCCGGGTGGCCGACGGCGTGTTCCTCACCTGGTCCCCGGTCGACGAGATCGAGGCCAAGCTGGCGCTGGTCCGTGAGGGGGAGCGGGAGGCGGGCCGCGAGCCGGGCAGCGTGTGGGCGATGGTGTCCTTCTGGGCCTACGCCGGCGACCGGCTGCCCGAGGGCACGGAACGGCTACGTCGCCTCTGCCTGCAGTACGCGATGGTCCCGACGCACGCGGGCTCCTTCACCGGCGTCTTCCCGGAGCTCGCCCGGGCCACCGAGCTGTGGCGCTCCGGCGACCGCCGCGCCGCCCTCGCCCTGGTGCCCGACGAGGCGCTGCACCGGCTCTGCGCGGTCGGCACGGGCGAGACCGTCGCCGCCCGCGCCGCCGCGATGCACGAGGCGGGTGTCGACCTGGCCGTCCTCCTCACCCCCGGCGCCGTCCCCGGCGACGTCGACGGCCCCCTCCAGACCATCACTCGCACGGCCGAGGCCGCGGGACTCCTCGAGGACCGGACGAACGGCGCGCTCGCTCACACCTCGTGAGCGAG
>NZ_JBEZDN010000214.1:0-6727 GCF_040648315.1 Pseudonocardia sp. NPDC049154 | reverse complement strand
CGGCGCTCTCGCTCACTACATGTGAGCGAGAGCGCCGTTCGTCCGGAGAGAGGGTGGCTCAGGCGTCGACGGTCGCCTTCTCCGACCCGGCGCCGGTGAGCGAGCGGACCTCCATCTCGGCGTACTTCTCCGAGTCGAACGGCTCGCGCCGGCCCGCGAACGTGCCGACCACGCCGAGCAGGAACGACACCGGGATGGAGACGATGCCCGGGTTCGACAGCGGGAACCACGCGAAGTCCGCGCTCTTGATCATTGCGGTCTCGCTGCCGGAGACGGCCGGCGAGAACACGATGAGCACGAGGCAGACGGCGAGGCCGCCGTAGATGCTCCAGAGCGCGCCCATGGTGTTGAACCGCTTCCAGAACAGCGAGTACAGGATCGTCGGCAGGTTCGCCGAGGCGGCCACGGCGAACGCCAGCGCCACGAGGAAGGCGACGTTCTGGCCGTTGGCCAGGATGCCGCCCGCGATCGCGACGATGCCGATGAGCAACGCGGTGCGCCGCGCGACCTTCACCTCGGCGCCCGGCGAGGTCTGCCCCTTCTTGATCACGTTGGCGTAGACGTCGTGCGCGAACGAGGCCGACGCCGTGATCGTCAGCCCGGCGACGACCGCGAGGATCGTGGCGAAGGCGATCGCGGAGATCAGCCCGAGCAGGACCTCCCCGCCGAGCTCGAAGGCCAGCAGCGGCGCGGCCGAGTTGACCCCGCCCGGCGCCTTGGTGATCACGTCCGGGCCGACGAGCGCGGCCGCGCCGTAGCCCAGGACCAGCGTGAACAGGTAGAACACGCCGATCAGCCAGATCGCCCACACCACGGACTTGCGGGCCTCCTTGGCCGTCGGGACCGTGTAGAAGCGCATCAGGATGTGCGGCAGGCCGGCGGTGCCGAGCACCAGCGCGATGCCGAGCGAGATGAAGTCGATCTTGTTCTTGTACTGCAGACCGGGCGCCAGGAGGGCCTCGCCCTTCGACGACTTCTCCACCGCCCCGCCGAGCAGGGCCGAGAAGTTCAGCCCGTACTTCCCGAGCACCCAGAAGGTCATCACGAACGCGCCCACCACCAACAGCGCGGCCTTGATGATCTGCACGTACGTCGTGCCCTTCATGCCGCCGACCAGCACGTACGCGATCATGACCAGACCGACGACCGCGATGACGACCGACTGCCCGAGCTTGTCCGAGTTCGGGATCTGCAGCAGCAGCGCGATCAGCCCGCCCGCGCCCGCCATCTGCGCGATCAGGTAGAAGAACGACACGACCAGCGTCGACGTGGCCGCGGCGGCGCGGACCGGGCGCTGGCGCATCCGGAAGCTCAGGACGTCGCCCATCGTGAACTTGCCGGTGTTGCGCAGCAGCTCCGCGACCAGCAGCAGCGCCACCAGCCAGGCGACGAGGAAGCCGATCGAGTACAGGAAGCCGTCGTAGCCGTAGACCGCGATGGCCCCCGCGATGCCGAGGAACGACGCGGCCGACAGGTAGTCGCCGGAGATCGCGATCCCGTTCTGCGAGCCGCTGAAGGAGCGGCCGGCGGCGTAGTAGTCCGACGCGGTGCGGTTGCTCCGGCTGGCCCGGTACACCACCACCAGCGTGAGCAGCACGAACACCGCGAAGATGCCGATGTTGAGGCCGACGTTGCCGACCACGCCCTGGGCCTGGGCGAGCTGCACCGTCACCCCTCCCCCTCGATCTCGTGGCGCAGGCGCTCGGCGGCCGGGTCCAGCGTCCGGTCGGCGAACCGCACGTACAGCGTCGTGATCAGGAACGTCGAGACGAACTGCAGCAGGCCGATCAGCAGGCCGACGGTGAAGTTGCCGGCCAGCCTGGTCGCCATGAAGGCGGGCGCGTACGACGCCAGCAGGACGTAGACGAGGTACCAGATCAGGAAGAGCGCGCTCATCGGGAAGACGAACCGGCGCAGCCGGCGCCGCAGGTCCCCGAACTCGGGGGTCGCCTGGACCTGCTGGTAGATCGTCCCGCCGGCGCGTCGTTCCCCGGTGGTGCTCATGAGAAGTCCTTCCGTGCGTGTCCGGCGCCCTCCTCCGGCGCCGGAGCCACTACAGGGCGAACGACTCGGGACGCCGATCGAGACGGTTCCGTGGCGAAACCGTCCGTGTCACGGTGACGACGGAGCGTGAACGGCGGACGTCAGGCGGACGGCCGGCGCACGTTCTCGACGGGCTCTCGGAAGAGGCCGAGCCGTTCGGGCGCGTGCAGCCGCAGCAGCAGGGCGTCCGTGTTGGCCGGGCGGTGCTTCCGGGTGGCGAGGCTGACGACGATCATCACCAGGAAGGCCAGGGGCACCGTGACGATCGCCGGCCGGTAGAGCAGGACGCCGAGCCAGCCGCTACCCCCGACACCGGCCAGGCTCACCGCCACCGCGCCGGCCGAGAGCACCCCGCCGGCGAGCAGCCCGGAGATCGCGCCGCGCGCGGTGAGCCCCCGCCACCAGATGCCCAGCACCAGCAGCGGGCAGAAGGTCGACGCGGCCACCGCGAACGCCAGCGCGACGGTCTCGGCGAAGTCCAGCCGGGTCACGCCGAGGGTGAGCGCCAGCGGCGCCGCGCCGGCCAGCACCGTCGAGATCCGCAGCTCGGTCATCCGCCGGTCGGCCGCCGCCGAGCGACCGCGCAGCACGTCCGTGGACAGCACCCCGGCCAGGCTGACCAGCAGCCCCGACGCCGTGGACAGGAACGCCGCCCACGCCCCGGCCGCGACCACCCCGGCGAGGATCGCCCCGGCGAGCCCGCTGCCGAGCACCGCCTCGGGCAGCAGCAGCACCGCGGCGTCCGTGGGGCCGGCGACGAGCAGCTGCGGGGTGTAGAAGCGCGACAGGGCGCCGATCAGGGTGACCAGCAGGTAGAACCCGCCGAGCAGGGCCAGCACGATCACCGCGCTGCGGCGCGCCGCCCGGCCGTCCGGGTTGGTGTAGAAGCGGCCGAGGACGTGCGGCAGTCCCATCGTGCCGAGGAAGGTCGCCACGATCAGCGAGTAGATGGCCAGCAGCTGGTAGGGCCCGTCACCGGCCAGCGGGGTGAGCCAGCGGGCGTCCGTGGTCGGCCGGCCCGCCGTCGTCGGCACCGGCGAGCCCGCCGGGAAGACCAGCTCCGACCCGGCGGTCACCTCGTGCCGGGTACCGGTCTGCCAGGTGAGCACGGTGCCGGGCGGCACCGGGGCGCCGTCGATCTCGCCGCCCGCCGGGCCCACCTCCACCCGGGTCGGCGCACCCGTGTCGAGCTGCACGTCCGTCTCGACGGTGACGGTGGTCCGCTCGCGGAAGTCCGGCGCCTGCGGCCGGTCGAAGGTGTGCCCGCTGTTCAGGAAGAACATCAACGCCACCACGGCCGGCACGGCGAGCGCGGTGAGCTTGAGCCAGTACTGGAAGGCCTGCACGAAGGTCACCGAGCGCATCCCGCCGAACACCACGGTGAGCACCACGATCACCCCGGCCGCGACCGTGCCGATCCACTGCGGCAGCCCGGTGACGACCTCGACGGTCAACCCGGCGCCCTGCAGCTGCGGCAGGAGATAGAGCCAGCCGATGACCAGCACGAACACGCTGCAGAGCCGGCGCAGGGACGCCGAGCGCAGACGCAGCTCGGCGAAGTCCGGCACCGTGTACGCGCCGGAGCGGCGCAGCGGCGCGGCCACGAACAGCAGCAGCGACAGGTAGCCCGCGGTGTACCCGACGGGGTACCAGAGCGCGTCGACGCCGTCGCGGAGCACGAGCCCCGCCACCCCGAGGAAGGAGGCCGCGGACAGGTACTCCCCGGAGATCGCCCCGGCGTTGGCCGCCGGCCGGACCGTGCGCGACGCGACCAGGAAGTCCGACGTCCGGCGGGTCCGGTGGCCGATCATGCCGATGACCGTCGAGGCCACCGCGACCAGCAGGATCGCGGTGAGCGCAGCGACGGCCGTCGCGCTCACGAGGGTTCCCGGCTCAACCGGTCGCGGGACAGGCCGAGGCGTTCGGGGGCGTGCAGCTGCAGCAGGGTCCGCTCGGCGTCGATCGGCACGTCGCGGCGGGTCGCCCGGCTGACCACGACCATGGTGAGGAAGGCCAGCGGCACGGCGACGGCGGCGGGTCGCAGCAGCAGCACGCCCACGGTGCCCTCCGGCACGGTCCCGGCCAGCGCGAACCCGACCCCGACGGCGGACAGCACCCCGCCGACGAGGATGCCGGCGGTCGCGCCGGCGGGGGTGAGCCCGCGCCACCAGACGCCGAGCACGAGCAGCGGGCAGAAGGTGGCGGCGGAGACCGCGAAGACGAGCGGCACGGTCAGCGCCAGGTCCAGCCGCGTGACGAGCAGGGCAGGCGCCACCGGCACGATCGCCGACAGCAGCGCGGCGAGCCGGAAGTCCCGCAGCCTCCCCTTCAACACGTCCGTGAACAGTACGCCGGCCAGGCTCACGACCAGGCCCGACGACGTCGACAGGAACGCCGCCGCGGCCCCGGCGGACACGAGGCCGCCGAGCAGCCAGCCCGCCCAGCCGTCGCCCAGCGCGGCGGTCGGGACGAGCAGGACCGCGCCGTCCGTGCGTCCGTCGACCAGCAGCTGCGGGGTGAACGCCCGCGACAGCAGGCCCATGAGCGTGACCAGCACGAACACCCCGCCGATCATGGCCAGCACGACGACGGTGGTGCGGCGGGCGGCCCGGCCGTCCGGGTTCGTGTAGAAGCGGACCAGCACGTGCGGCAGGCCCATCGTGCCGGCGATGCCGGCGACCAGGATCGAGTAGATCTCGAGCAGGTTCAGCGGGCCGGACCGCGGCTCCAGCCACTCCCGGTCCGTCGCGGGCGTGCCCGCCGGGACGGGAACGCCGGTGCCGGCCGCGAAGCGCAGCTCGGTGCCGGCCTCCACGCTGTGCACGCCGGGCTGCCAGACCAGCGGGCCGTCGACGGGCGCGCCGTCGACCTCGCCGCGGGCGTCGAGGGGGGTGGGCGCGACGACCTCGAGGTTCACCGGCGTGCGGACGTCGATCGTGGTGGCCTCGGGGAACTGCGGCGCGGCGGGCCGGTCGAGCTCGCGGTCGCCCCCGACGAACAGCGCGAGCGCGACGAGCGCGGGCACGGTGAGCGCGGTGAGCTTGAGCCAGTACTGGAAGGCCTGCACGAAGGTGATCGAGCGCATGCCGCCGGCCACCACGCACAGCACCACCAGCACGCCCGCACCGAGCACGCCGACCCACGAGGGCAGCGAGGTCAGGGTGGTGAGCGAGAGCCCCGCACCCTGCAGCTGCGGCAGCAGGTAGAGCCAGCCGATCAGCAGCACGAGCGCGGTGCACAGCCGGCGCAGCCGCGGCGAGTGCAGCCGGGCCTCCGCGAAGTCCGGGATCGTGTAGGCGCCGGAGCGGCGCAGCGGGGCGGCCACGAACAGCAGCAGCGCCAGGTACCCCGCGCAGAAGGCGATCGGGTACCAGAGCGCGGTCGCGCCCTCGCGGAGTACCAGGCCGGCGACCCCGAGGAAGGTCGCGGCGGAGAGGTACTCGCCGGAGATCGCCGCGGCGTTGGGGACGGCGCCGACGGTGCGGGAGGCGACGAGGAAGTCCGAGGTGCTGCGGGCGACGCGCACGCCCAGCGACCCGATGACGACGGACGCCACGCCGACGAGGGCGATGGCGACCAGCGCGATGACGGACGGGGTGGGCAACGGGGGAGCTCTCTGTGGGGATCCGGCGCGGGGGAACTGGCGGGGTCAGTCCTGGACGTGGTCGGCGAAGTTCTGCTCGACCCGCTCGGCGGCCTTCGTGTGCCACCAACCCAGGGCCAGGAGGAACGGGTAGACCAGCACGCCGAGGAGCAGCCAGGGCAGCCGCAGCCCCAGCACCTCGAGCCGGCCGAGCTCGGGGTAGAAGGCGAACAGCGCGGGCAGCAGGCCGAGCACCAGCAGCGCGAGGCCGCCGATGCGCAGCGCGACCGCGAGCTGGCCGCCGATGAGGTTCGTGCGCAGCAGCTCGCCGACGGCGGTGCCCTCCTGCACGTCGACCACCGTGCGGACGGTGCGGGCGACGCCCTTGCGCTCGGACAGCACCACGCGGACGCGGCGCGGCGCGCCCTCGGCCTGCTCCTCCTCGACGGGCCGGAACCGGGCGCCGACGGGGCGGCCGGGGCCGGTGTCGCCGGTGGGCGCGGTGGGGGCCACGGCGGGCGAGGGAGCGCCGGCGGTGCGGGCGGAGAGCGGGAGCCGGCTCGCGGGGTCGACGGCCTGCGTGGCGTCGGCCGTTCCGTGCGGCGCGGTCTCGAACGGCGGCTCGGGCTGCCCGGGGTGTTCGGGCTGCCCGGGGTGCTCTGCGGGTGGGACCGGCGGGATGACGCCGACGTCCGTGCGTTCGGCGTCGGGGTCCGGCACCGGGCGCGGGAGCCCGGGGTGGGTGCCCGGCGGGGCCACCGGCGCGACCGGGGGCGGCGCGGGCATCGCGCGGGAGGGCGGCTCGGGGGTGAACTCGCCGGTGAAGGCCTGGGGGTACTGGTCCGCGGACGGGGGCCGGACGATCGGCGGCAGCCCGCCCAGGGAGTCCGGCGCGAGCGCGGGGCGGCCCGCCCGGGACAGCGGGCTGCCGGGGGCGCCGCTCTGCCGCATCCCGCCGGGGCCTCCCGGCGGGCCCTGCGGGGGGGGTGGGGGGCCCCCCCGGCCGGCGGGGGTTGGCGCCCGGGGGGGGCGTCCCCCCGGGCCGCGGGGGGGGGCGGGGGCCCCCGCGCACCCCCCCGGCCCGTACCGCGAGGCGTTGAC
>NZ_JBEZDN010000213.1:0-6993 GCF_040648315.1 Pseudonocardia sp. NPDC049154 | reverse complement strand
CCGGCGGCCACGGCCGCGGCGTAGAAGGGTCCGGCGTCCTCGTCGGCGTCGGTGCGGGCGAGCTCGTCCCCCGCGGCGGTGAAGACCTCCGCCGACCGCGTTCCGGTGGCGCCGGTGCCGAGCATCCCGCGGGCCGCGGTGAGCACGCTGCCGCCGCGGTCCAGCTCGATCTCGGCGAGCGTGCGGCGGATCTCCAGCCGCCGCGCCTCGGGGACGGCGCGCAGGATCGCGCCGGTCACGAGGGGGGCGGGCCCGCCGGACGGCGTGAAGACGGCCGCGGCGCGCGCCTCCTCGACGAGCTCGTCGACCTCGTCGATCCCGCCGCCCGCGGAGTCGAGCAGGCCGAGCAGGGGGACCAGCACCTCGGCGTCGAGCGGGGCGCCCAGGGCGACGGCGACGGCCAGCTCGCGGACCCGGGCGTCGAGTGCCCAGAGCCGGTGCCCGAGCTGGTCGAGCAGCCCGGTCGGCACGGGCACCCGCAGGGATCCGGGCGGGGCGTCGCGGAGCAGCCGGGAGCGGTTCTGCGGTCCGATCCGCTCGACGATCTCGGCGAGCATGCGGTCGACCAGCGCGGGCAGGCCGGCGGTCTTCGTGTGGACGTGCTCCACCAGCGGGTCCGCGGCCGGGCCGCCGAGCAGCCGCGCGGCCCGGGCCGCCACGCCGGTGCGGTCGAGGGTGCCCAGGACCAGCGGGGGCCGGTGGGCGCTGAGCGCGGCGCCGAGGGCGGCCAGCTGAGGGGTACGGGGCCACGGCCGGCGGGCGACGACGAGGCGCGCACCGGGCAGTGCGGCGCGCTCGCACAGCAGGTCGAGTGCGGGCCCGGACAGGTCGTGGGCGTCGTCGACGACGAGGGGGCCGTCCCCGGCGCCCTCGATCGAGTCGGTGACCGATGTGGACCACGCGGCCGCGACGGCGCGCAGGGTCGTGGTCTTGCCGGCCCCGGCCGGCCCGACGACGTCGCACACCAGGCCCGCGCCGGGCTCCGCGGCGACGGCGCGGACGAGCCGGCGCGCCGCGGGCGCTCCGGCCAGCGCCTCTCCCGGGTCCGGTTCGGACACCGTTCCACCCCCTTACGGCCCCCCGACCGTGCGACGACCGAGCGTATCGATCCGGAGCGGTGCAGCGGTCCGCCGCCGCATCGGCGCAGCCACGACCCCCCGATCGGGTGAGGGTGGTTCTCAGACTCGTGCGGCGGCTACTGCGGCGGCCCGGCCGGGTCCACAGAGGTGTCCGTGGGGGCACCGGACGTGCCGAGGAGGTCCTGCCACGCAGCCCGGTCGACCGTGTCGGGGACCGCCTCGGCGGCTCTGCTCGATGGTCCATTCCGCGAGCTCCGTGTCCGGCCCGCGGCGAGGATCTCGACGGCCCGGGTGGCGTCGGAGCCCGGCTCGGACGCGCGGTCCACCGTGCGGGCGAGGACCGGCCAGGACTCGCCGCCGAGGATCCCGTTGGGCTCCTCGGCGCCCGTGGCCAGCTGGAACTCCGTGACGGCGGCGACGGTGGCCGGGATGTAGCGGCCGTCGACGTTGGTGCGCACGCCGGCGTCGCGCAGCAGGTACTGGGCGGCCAGGACGGCGTCGCCCGCGTCGCCCGCCCGCAGCAGCGGCCAGCTCGCCTTCTGCGTGTCCGCCTCCTCGACGCGCCGGCCCAGCACCTCGGCCACCTCGCTGCGCAGCCGCGGGAGCATGCCGTAGAGCCGGTCGCCGGGGCAGATCGTGTTCTTGAAGTCGCGGTGCCCGTACAGCTCGGTCGGCGCGATGCCGTACTGGCTGCAGATGTACGCGCAGGTGGTGCGCAGCGAGTCCCAGAGCGCGCCGGGCGGGTCCTGGTCGATGTAGGTGCCCTCGTTCTCGATCCCGACCGCCACGACGTTCTGCCCCGTGCAGTGCGCGCCCTCGACCTGGCGCTGCCCGATCCGCAGCACCTCGAGCGAGCGGTGCCGGCCCTCGAGCACGAAGCCGCCGCGGCTGATCGTGAAATGCTGCCCGGTGTCGAGCCAGCCGCGGCTGTCCATGTGGAAGTTCTGGATCGCACGGGCGACCCGGTCCGCGGCCCCGCGGCTCATGTCGGCGACGTTGGCCGACGCGGTGTGGTGCACGAGGATCTTCACCGGGCGCTGGTTCCAGATCGGCACGATCGCGCTGTTCGGTCGGGCCCCCCAGCCCGCACAGTCCACGATGTCCGGCGAGGCGACGCCGTCGGTCACGGCGCTGCCGGGCGGGTGCTCGCCGGCCTGCGCGAGCCCCGGTGCGGCGACCAGCGCCCCGGCCGCGAGTCCACCCAGGACGAAGCCGCGGCGCGTCAGATCCCCGCGCCCCGCTCCCGTCACCCCACGCTGACGACCCATCGTGGCCCCCTGCCCTTCCGGATGACCCATGTGGTCACACGAGTCACATCCGCCCCGGGGGAACCTTGGATCACGCACGCTCCGTGCACAACCGGTCGCCCCGAAGGTGTGACGACGACTCCCGGATCGGACGGTGGTTGCCTCGGTTACTCGTCGGTAATAAGCTGGGCAGCGCGAGTTACCCGTCGGTAGGAAGGAGCACCGCGATGGGCCACTACAAGAGCAACGTGCGCGATCTCGAGTTCAACCTGTTCGAGGTGTTCCGGGTCCAGGAGCAGCTCGGCACGGGTGCGTTCGAGGGCGTCGACACCGACACCGCGAAGGGCATCCTGAGCGAGCTGAACACGCTGGCCACCGGCCCGCTGGCCGAGTCCTTCGCCGACGCGGACCGGAACCCGCCGGTCTTCGACCCGAAGACCCACACGGCCACGCTGCCGCAGTCCTTCAAGGACTCCTACAAGGCCCTGTGGGACGGCGAGTGGTACCGGCTGTCGCTGCCCGTCGAGCTGGGCGGCTTCGGCGTGCCCCCGTCGGTGCAGTGGGCGGCGTCGGAGCTGATCCTCGGCGCCAACCCGGCGCTGTACATGTACATGGCCGGCCCGAGCTTCGCCTCCGTGGTGCACGCCAACGGCACCGAGGAGCAGCAGCACTGGGCCGAGATCATGATCGAGAAGGGCTGGGGCGCCACCATGGTGCTCACCGAGCCCGACGCCGGGTCCGACGTGGGCGCCGGCCGCACCAAGGCCGTGCTGCAGGAGGACGGCTCCTGGCACCTCGACGGCGTGAAGCGGTTCATCACGTCCGGCGACCAGGACATGACCGAGAACATCATGCACCTGGTGCTGGCCCGCCCCGAGGCGCCCGGCCTCGACCCGAGGCCCGGCACCAAGGGCCTCTCGCTCTTCCTCGTGCCGAAGTTCCACTTCGACTCGCGGACCGGCGAGCTGGGCGAGCGCAACGGCGCCTTCGTCACGAACGTCGAGCACAAGATGGGGCTCAAGGTCTCCACGACCTGCGAGCTCACGTTCGGCCAGCACGGCGTCCCCGCCAAGGGCTGGCTGCTCGGCGAGGTGCACGACGGCATCGCGCAGATGTTCCAGGTCATCGAGTACGCCCGGATGATGGTCGGCACCAAGGCCATCGCGACCCTGTCGACCGGCTACCTCAACGCGCTGGAGTACGCCAAGGAGCGCGTGCAGGGCCCGGACCTCACCCGGCAGACCGACAAGACCGCCCCGCGCGTCACGATCACGCACCACCCGGACGTCCGCCGCTCGCTGATGACGCAGAAGGCGTACGCCGAGGGCCTGCGGGCGCTGTACCTCTACACCGGCACGTTCCAGGACACGATCCGCCAGGGCGGCGACGGTGTGATCGACCTGGACCTCGCGGAGAAGGTCAACGACCTGCTGCTGCCGATCGTCAAGGGCGTCGGCTCGGAGCGGGCGTCGGAGCAGCTGCTGCAGTCGCTGCAGACGCTGGGCGGCTCGGGCTTCCTGCAGGACTACCCGCTCGAGCAGTACATCCGCGACGCGAAGATCGACTCGCTGTACGAGGGCACCACGGCGATCCAGTCGCTCGACCTCCTCTTCCGCAAGATCGTCAAGAACAACGGCGCCGCGCTGATGCACGTCGCCGGCGAGATCCAGGCGTTCCTCGAGAACGAGACGGGCAACGGCCGGCTCAAGGAGGAGCGGGCGCTGCTGGCCACCGCGCTGGCCGACGTCCAGGGCATGCTCGGCTCGCTGACCGGCTACCTGTTCGCCTCGCAGAAGGACGTCGGCGAGCTGTACAAGGTCGGCCAGCACAGCGTGCGGTTCCTGATGGCCGTCGGCGACCTGCTCGTCGGCTGGCTGCTGCTGCGCCAGGCGGACGTCGCGCAGAACGCGCTGGCCGGCGACGTGAGCGCCAGGGACAAGGCGTTCTACGAGGGCAAGATCGGCGTCGCCCGGTTCTTCGCCAGGACCGCCCTGCCGAAGCTCACCGCCGAGAAGGCGATCGTCGAGGCGGCGGACAACTCGCTGATGGAGCTGGACGAGGCCGCGTTCTAGTCAGCTCGAGATCGCACGAACGGCGCTCTCGCTCATTCCTTGTGAGCGAGAGCGCCGTTCGCTCACTGGACGATGTAGGACTCCAGCTGCTCGCGCTCGCGCTCCAGGGAGTCGATGCGGGCCTTGACGAGGTCGCCGATCGACACGATGCCGAGCAGCTCGTCGTCGACCACCACCGGCAGGTGCCTGACCCGCCGGTTGGTCATGACCTCGGCGAGGGCGCTCACGCCGTCGTCGGGCGTGCAGGTGGCCACGACCGTGGTCATGATCTCCGAGACGGCGATCCCGAGCAGGTCCGCGCCCCGCTCGTACAGCTTCCGGACGACGTCGCGCTCGGACACCATCCCCACGAGCCGGCCGTCCTGCACGACCGGCAGCGCGCCGTAGTTCCCCTCGGCCAGACGGGCGAGCAGGGCCGACACCGTGGCCTCGGGCTCGATCGTCGCGACGGCGTGCCCCTTGCTCCGCAGGATGTCCGCGATGCGCATCCGTGCCCCCGATCCTCGACGTCGTTGTGCGAGGAGGGTACGAACCGTGACCGCTGTCCCGCGAGGGCTGAACGGCGGCTCGCCCCGATCGTCCGACGGCGGGTCAGCCGCAGATCACGTTGGGTGACGGGTTGTACTTCACCGTGCGGGTCTTCCGGGTGACCTCGCCGGTCTCCAGGTTGCGCATCACCCGCGTGTCCGTGGCCGTGAAGCCCTGCGACCCCTTCGACGGGGTGCACGCCTGGCCCGGCGGGACGGTGATGGTCTGCGGCTCGGTCGGGTTGGTGCGCGGCCCGGTCTCCGAGGTGACCTCGTAGCGCTTGGTGCCGAACATCTTGACCGTGAGGTTCGACGGCGTCCAGGACGTCTGGATGAGCACGCCCGTGGGCCCGTCGTTGCGGAACTTCAGGTCGATGATGTCGTCGAACACCGTGGCCTCGCGGGCCACCGGGTAGCGGCTGATGTAGAAGCTGTGCTCCTTGTGCGCCACGTCGACCATGCCGGCGAAGTACGCCGCGTTGTACAGCGTGGTCGCCACCTGCGAGACGCCGCCGCCGACGCCGCGCGCCGAGTGGCCGTTCTCGATGATGCCGGCCTCGACGTACCCGTTCGCCGCGTTCCGCGGGTTGGTCAGGGCGTTGAGGCTGAAGGTCTCGCCGGGCTGCACGATCGTGCCGTTGACCTGCTCGGCCGCCCGCTTGATGTTCTGGCCCGAGTCGGCCGCGAACCCGCCGGTGGTGAACGAGCTGATCTCGCCGGTGATGCCGAGCGACGACAGCTTCTCGGTGGTCAGCTCGGCCTTCTGGTCGGCGTACACCGCGACGACGCTGCGCTCGCCGGTCCCGGTCAGGACCGCGACGACGTTCTCGAGCGTCTTGTCGTAGTCGATCCCGCGGCCGTCCTGCGAGGGGACGACGGTCGGGGTGCCGGAGGAGAAGTCCAGGCTCGCGTCCCGGGCGGGCTTCTCGGTCGCGGCGAGCTGCGGCGACGCGACCTCCTTCAGCGCCTCGTTGTTGATCTCCGGGACGAGCTTGGGGCTCGCCGCGGCGTCGGCCCGGAAGGTCAGCGCACTCGCGATGTCCGCGGGCTGCAGGACGGCGTCGGCGCCCTCGCCCTTGATCGTCAGGGGCGCGGAGACGGCCGGCGTCGCGACCTTCTCGATGGCCTCCTGGACGTCGTCGTTCGTGGTGGCGGTCGGCTGCGGGATCAGCGGCAGCGCGACCGGGGCACCCGACGCCCAGTCCCGCTCCAGCACGCCGACGGCGGCGGACAGGTCGAGCGTCTGGCCCGGGACCGGCGGGACGGCGACCGGGGTGGTGCCCTCGAACCGGACGTTGCCCTCGACGGGGGCCTGGTCGACGACCGGCTTGAGCTGCTCCAGCGCGGTGGTGACCGACCGCTCGTCGGCCTTGTTGATCACGCCGACCTCGCGCTCGGAGAAGAACGACGTGATCCGGGTGACCGGGTTCAGCGGCTGTGCGCCCGCCTGGTCGATGGTGGCCTGGTAGTCGACCTCGAGGCCGGCGGCCTTCGGGTCGATCTGGCTCTGCACCGGGCCCGCGGTGATCTGCACCGGGAGCGACGACCGGGGCTCGATGGCCTCCTGCAGGCGCTGCCGGGCGTCGGCCTTGGAGAGCCCGCCGAGCTCCAGCCCGGCGACGGTGACGCCGCGGGGCACGTTGCCCGCGGACACGACGAGGTCGGCGACGTAGAGCAGCCCGAGCACCGCCACCACGCCGGCGACGACGAGGAGCGGCTTCTTGCGGCGGCCGCCGCCCGTGCCGGAGCCGCCCGGCCGGTCCCCGGTCGGCGGGGCGCCGGAGCTCTGCGTCGGCGGGACCGCGCCACCCGTGGGCATGCGGAACTGCTCGGTCGGCGGGTCGGCCGGGCGGGCCGGGGCGCCGAGGCGCTGGGTCGGCTGGTCGACGCTCGCCGCCGCGGCCCCGGTCCGCGGCAGGACCTGGGTGTCCTCCGAGCCCCAGGCCGGGGCGGCGGGGTGCACGGCGGTGGGCTCCGCATGGAGGACACCCCCGTCGCGTTCGCGGTCGAGCTGGACCGGACCAGCCCGGTCCCGCTCTACCACCAGCTCGCGCTGGCGATCGAGCGC
>NZ_JBEZDN010000212.1:0-7033 GCF_040648315.1 Pseudonocardia sp. NPDC049154 | reverse complement strand
GACGCCGCGTAGTGCGCGGCGGCCGCCTCGGGCTCGGTCACCATCTTCGGCATGGCCACCCCGGCCAGCTGCGGGACCTCGTCGAACAGCTCGCGGCGGAAGGGGCCCCAGTTGGCCGGGTGGGTCAGCACCATCGAGTCCGGGGCGGCGCCCTGGGTCGCCGAGACGCGGGCCACGACGTCGGACAACAGGTTCGCGAGCAGCGCGGTGACCGCGTGCGGGGCCCCGCCGAGCATCACCGGCGTCGGGTCGCCGAGGCGGCGTTTGAACTCCCGACCGACCCGGTCGGGGTTGCTCACCGCCCGTCGGCCGGCCGCGTCGCCGGTGACGACGGTCCCGTCCTCGCGCAGGTACACGACGGCCGGAGTCACCACACTGCGGTCGCCGAGGGTGAACATCTCGACCCGGGAGGCGTTCGCCACCGCCGCGGCCACGAACGTCGTTCCCAGGTCCACGCCCAGGCTGTAGGACACTCCGCCACCTCTCGGAGGCGCGGGACCGGCGGCCCCGCGCGCTAGCATTGCCGACCGTACGAGCGCATGATGCTGTTGAGTGATACTCGTCCCAGGTCACGCTGTCATTACCGTCACACGGAATCTCCGTGAGCGGGTGCTGTCCCTACCCCGCGAGGGGGCCGACCCCCTTCCGGTCCCGGTCCGGCGGCGGGACGATTGCCCGATGAGGCTGGACCCTGCGCTACCGGGAGACCTGCCGGCCGCCCCCACGGCCGTCCCGGGCGCGTCCGCCCTTGCGGAGGCCCGCCGCAAGCGCGAACGCGAGCAGTGGCAGGGCCGGCGCCGGCTCGAACGCCAGCTGCACGACGGTGCCGCCCTCCGCGCCTCCGCGCTGGTCCTGCAGCTGGGCCTGTTCCGCCACCGCGTCCCCGAGGCCGAGCACGAGCTGCGGGCCGCGATCGGCATCCTGCAGGACGAGCTGCACGCGGTGCTGCAGGAGCTGCGCGACGTCGCCGGCCAGATCTACCCGCCGCTGCTCGACGAGGCGGGCCTCGGCCCGGCGTTGCGCGAGCTCGCCGAGCGGCTCGACGCCCCGATGCGGGTCCGCGACGACGGCAGGCGGTTCGGCCCGGCCGCCGAGGGCGCCGTGTACTTCGCCCTGGCCGACGCGCTGGCCGGGGACGTTGTGTCGCCCTGCGAGGTGACGCTCGGCGGCTCCGCCGCGGAGCTCGTCGTCACGGTGACGGGCGCGGGGCCGGGACTGGGGGAGCTGCTACTGGACCGCGCCCGCCCGCTCGGGGGTGCGGTGTGTGACGTTTCCGCCCCGCCGGACGAGACCGTCGGTACCGGCACGATCGTAGCGAGGATCCCATGCGAGTAGCACTGGCCGAGGACGGCGCCCTGTTCCGCGAGGGGCTGCTGATGCTCCTGCAGGCCGCGGGCCACGAGGTCGTGGCGGTCGCCGCGGGCGGCGACGAGCTGCTGGCGCACCTCGCCGGCACGCCGTGCGACGTGGCCGTCCTCGACATCCGGATGCCCCCCGAGCCCGACGGCGGGCTGGTCACGGCGGAGCGGATCCGCGAGAAGTGGCCGACGATGGGGCTGCTGTTCCTGTCGCACTACGCCGAGTCGCACTACCTGATGAAGATCCTCGACATCGGCACCGACGCGATCGGCTACCGGCTCAAGGAGAAGGTCGGCAGCGTCGAGGTGCTCACCGACACCCTGACCCGGATCGCCGACGGCGAGATCGTGATCGAGCCGGTGCTGGCGAAGCGCCTGGTCGAGCGGCCGCGCGGGGAGAAGAAGGACGAGGTCGCGTCGCTCTCCGAGCGCGAGCTCGACGTGCTGAAGCTGATGGCCGAGGGGCGGTCGAACGGGGGCATCGCGGGCCAGCTGTACGTCACGCCGAAGGCCGTGGAGAAGCACATCGCGAGCATCTTCGCCAAGCTAGGCCTGCACACGGACGAGACCGAGAGCCACCGCCGGGTCCTCGCCGTGCTCACCTACCTCCGCTCGCAGCGGGACGGCGACTGACGGCCCGGCATGGAGAGGTGGGCCGCGCTCGGGCTCCGCGCCGCGGTGGTCGGCGGCGCGGTCCTCGTCGTGTTCGCGGTCCTCGTCGTGGTCCCGCCCGTGCTGCTCGGCACCGGCCTCGGCCAGATCGGCGTGCTGCTGCCCTTCGTCGCGGCACTCGTCTGCGCGATCGGCGCGGCGCGGCTGCGCCCGGTGGTGGACCGGATCGTCGAGCGCGTGACCCACACCCGGGGCACCACCCCGTACTCCGCGCTGGCCGAGGCGGCTGCCCGGATCCGTAGCGGCTCCCCGGACTCGGCCCTGCCCGGGCTCGCGGAGGTGCTGGCGGAGGGCACCGCGGCACGGGAGGCGCGGGTCTGGCTCGCGGTCTCCGACCGGCTGGTGACGGCCGCCGTCCACCCGCCGCGTGCAGTCACCGGGGAGACCGTGCCGAACCTCGCCGTGCTGCTCGGCGGGGAGGACCCGGAGCGGCGGGCCGACCACGTGGTCCCGATCGTCGAGGGGCAGACGCTGCGGGCCGTGCTCGCCATCCGCAAACCGACGGCGATCACCCCCGCCGACCAGCAGCTGATGCGGGACCTCGCCGGCGGGGCGGGGCTGCTGCTCCGTGGCGTCGCGATGAACACCGAGCTGCGCGACCGCGTCCGGCGGGCCGCGGAGCTGGCCGCCGAGCTCGAGCGGTCCCGGGAGCGGCTCGCGACGGCCCGGGACGTCGAGCGGCGCCGGCTCGTCGGCGAGCTCTCGCAGGCCACCACCGACCGGCTGGCCACCCTGCGGATCGTGCTCGACGGGGCCCGTCAGGACCTGGGCGGGAGCACGCCGGACCCGGCCCGCGCCGGGTCCGCGATCCGCCGCGCCGGTACCCAGCTCGACGAGCTGCTCGAACGCTTCCGGCTCATCGCCCGCGGGGTCTATCCGCAGGTCCTGCGCGACCAGGGCCCGGTCGGCGCGCTCGAGGAGGTGGCCGCGGACCTGGACCGGCCGGTCCGGCTCGCCGGCTCGCCCGAGGACCGGCTGCCGTGGGAGGTCGAGTCCGGCGTCTACTACGTCGCCGCCTCGGCGCTGCAGTGGCTGGCCGCCTCGCAGGGCCCCGAGCTCGAGGTCGAGCTGACCCACGCCGACGGGCGGCTGGCCGTCCGCGTCGTCGACCCGCGGCCCGGGTTCGCCCCCGGGGAGCTGCGCGCCGCGCTGGCCGGCGACCTGGAGCGGCTGGCGGCGCTCGGCGGCGAAGCCGGCATGGCCACGGACGAGGACGGCCGGCTGGTGCTCACCGCGAGCCTGCCGGAGCGGCTGGAGCCCGCCGTCGAGGTCGCCCGGGAGGTGCGGGTGTGAGCGCGGCGACCGCGATCCGGCCGGGCCGGGCACCCGCGGCCACGAGCGGGCTGCACCGGCTCGCCGTCGCGGTGTACGTCGTGGTCCTGGTCGCCTGCTCGGTGGTGGCGATCGGCTGGCTGGCCGTCGGCGCGTACGTCGCCGTGGCCTGGTACGTGCCCGGTTTCGGGGCCGGCGACTCGGTGTGGGCCCGGGCGGTGGCCGCCGCGGCGCCCGCGACCGAGCCGCTGGACCAGCTCGTCGTCGACTACGCGCTGAGCCTGGGCGCGGTCGCGATCGCGGTGGTGCTGCTGGTCCGCGGCGGGTCGGGCTGGCCGACCCGGCTGCTCGCACTGGCCATGGTCGGCTCCGGCGGCGCCTTCAACCTGCAGGCGCACGCGGCCGCGACGGCCGTCGACACCGCGACCGGGCTCGCGGCCGGGCCGATCCACCAGATCGTGCTGCACGGCGTGGCCTGCGCGGCCTACGTGCTCGCGCTGCTGGTGTTCCCGACGGCCCAGGGCGCGTGGCCGTCGCGCTGGGGCCGCTCGGGCCGGGTGTCGCTGGCGGTGCTGGGCGTGCTCGTGCTCGGCATCGTCGGGTTCGGGACGGCGCTGCTGCGGCACACCACCAGCTGCGTGCTGTTCTTCGGCTTCCTGGTGCCGCTGGTCGGGGTGGCGGTGCTGCCCGGGCGCATCCGCCGCGGCGAGACCGCGGCCCTGCGGACCCAGGCCCGGCTGGTGTTCAGCCTGCTCGTGGCGTCGTTCGCGGCGATCGTCGTGCTGGGGATCAGCACGGTCGTGCTCTGGCTGCTGGGCGTGCCCGGCCTGGAGCTCTACGACCCGACGTCGCACGGCGGCGCCGCCCAACCGGTGGCGCTGCTGTTCTGGGCGTCGCGGGTGGGGTCGGCGGCGATCGCGGTCGCGGTGCTGGTCGCGGTGCGCGCCGAGCGGCTGTGGTCGGCGGAGGCGCGGTTCAGCCGGGTGCTGGCCGCGGTGCTGGCCGTGGCCGTCGTCGGCGGCGGGGTCGTCGTGTTCGAGGCGGCCGGCTGGCTGATCGGGTTCGGGCCGCTGTGGTCCTCGCTCGGCGCGTCGCTGTTGGCCGCCGTCGCCTTCCTGCCCGTGTACCGGTCGGTGGAGCAGCTCACCGACCGGCTGCTCTACGGCCGCAGGCCCACCCCGTACAGCGCGCTCGCCGAGGTCGCGGCGCTGTCCCGGACCGCGGCGTCCGACGCGCCGGACCTCGCCCGCGTCGCCGAGGCGGTCGGGCGGGCCCTCGGCTCGTCGCGCTGCCGGCTCACCGTGGTGCGGCCCGGGCTCCGGGACCGCACCTACGAGTGGGCGTCGCGGCGGGCGACCCGGCGGGACGACGGCACCGGGCTGGTCGGGGTGCCGGTCCGCGGCGGCGCGCAGCACCTCGGCACCCTGGAGGTGGACCGGGCCGCCGTCGCCGGACTGCACGCCGACCGCCGGCACCTGCTGGAGGACATCGCGGACAGTTTGGGCGTGGTCGTCACGGCCAGCCGGCTGGGCGTGGAGCTGGAGCGGCAGCTGCGGGCGGCGCTCGCGCACGCGGCCGAGATCGCGGTGTCCCGGCGCGAGGCGGTGTCGGAGATGGACGCCGAGCGCCGGCGGATCGAGCGGGACCTGCACGACGGCGCGCAGCACCAGCTCGTCTCGCTGCGCCTGGTGCTCGGGCTGGTCCAGCACGAGGTCGAGAACGGGCGGATCGAGCAGGCCCGGGAGCGGCTCGGGGTGCTCGCCGGACAGCTCGACACGGCGGAATCCGTGCTCGCCGAGACCGCCAGCGGGGTCCGGTCCATCGCGCTCGCCGAGCGGGGCCTGGTCGCGGCGCTCGAGGCCGAGCTGGCCGGTCCGCCGCCCGTGCGGGTGGAGTCGGCGCTCCCGGCCGGCCGGCGCTACCCGCCGGAGCTCGAGGCCGCCGTGTACTTCTGCTGTCTGGAGTCGGTGAACAACGCGCACAAGCACGCCCCGGGCGCGGACGTCGTCATCCGGTTCGCCGAGGAGGACGGGCGGCTGCACTTCACCGTACGCGACAGCGGGCCCGGGTTCGTGGTGCCGGAACCGGCGGTGGTCGGGCCGGCGGCGGCGACGGCCGGGCGCGGGCTGCGCAACGTCGCGGCGCGGATCGTCGCGGCCGGCGGGCGCGTGGACCTGAGGTCGGCGCCGGGGGAGGGCACGACCGTCGAGGGCTCGGTCCCGGTGCCCGAGGCGGAGGTGCAGGACGCCGGCCCGGCGCCGACGGTCGACATCGAGGCGGACACCACCGCGCTCGACGTCGCCGGGCTGGTGGTCGAGACCCGGCCCGTGCCGACGCTCCCGCCGGAGCACCACGACCGCGGTGCGGACACGTCCCTGCCCGGCCAGGTCCGGCGCGTGCTCGCCGCGGCCGCCACGCCGGACGACGCCGGCCTGCGCGAGCGGTTGCACGCCCTGGAGGCCGCCCTCGACCGGCCGCTGCGGGTCGCGGTCTCGGGACCGCCGGGATCGGGGGTGTCCACGCTGGTCGCGGCCCTGGCGGCGACCCCGGGCGAGGTCGACCTGGAGATCGTCGAGGGTACGGCGGGGGACGTCCCGCTGGTCGTGCTGCCCGCCGACGACGGGGTGCCGCTGCCCGACGGCCCGCCCGCGATCGGCGTCCTCGCCCGGGCGGACGAGCTCGCGGGCGACCCGTGGGCCGAGGCCCGCCGGCGCGCCGCCGAGCCGGAGGTGCGGCGGCGCTGCTGGACCGTGATTCCCGTGGCGGCCGGGCTGACCTGCGGGAGGACCGGCTCGGCGCTCGTCTCCGAGCTCGCCGCCAACGGCGCCCGGCCGGACGAGGTGGCCTCCGAGCTGACCCGGCGCAGCGGCGTGCCCCGGCTGCGCGAGCTGCTGGAACGCGGGCTCGCCGACCGGGCGGACCCGCTGCGCGCCCGCGCCGTGCTCCGCGAGCTGGACGAGATCGTCGCCGCCCGACCGGCGCGGGACGACGACGGCGACCTCCGCTACCTGCTCGAACGCCTCCGCACGACCGCGCACGAGCTCGCCGAGCTCGACCTCGTCGACGCGCTGCGCGCCGGCACCCCCGCCCTTCCCACCGACGAGCGCACCGCCGCCGAGCTGCTGCTGGGCGCGGAGGGCACCGCCGCCCACCGCCGGCTCGGCCTCACGCCCGACGCCGGACCCGACGAGATCCGGCTCGCCGCGGCGGCGCAGCTCAGCCGGTGGCAGCGGCGGGCCGAGCACCCGGTGTCGACGCGGGACCAGCGCACCGCGGCCGCGGTGCTGGCCCTGACCTGCGAGCGGCTGCTGGCCGAGACGCCCGCCGGGCACGTCGCCGTCACCCCGGTCGGGGCCGAACCGATCCCGCCGCCGCCCGCCGGGGTCGGCGCCGGCCGGTAGGGTCGCGGCATGATCGACGCCGACGGTGTGCACCGCGTCTCCGTCGACGAGCACCTGGGGCTCAGCACCGAGGTCCTCAGCGGCCTCGGCGCTCCGGAGCGCGCGGCCCGCGAGCAGGCCGGGATGCTGCTCGAGGGCGATCTGCGCGGGCATGCGTCGCACGGCATCCGGCGGCTGCCGGTGCTGGCCGGCCGGATCGGCAACGGCGTGCTCGACCCGGCCGCGGAGCCCGAGCTGCGCTGGACCACCGACTCGGTGCTCACCGTCGACGGGGGGCCCCGGGCCCGTCCCCCCCACGCCCCCCCCCCCCTCCCTGCCCCGGTGGCGCTG
>NZ_JBEZDN010000211.1:0-7111 GCF_040648315.1 Pseudonocardia sp. NPDC049154 | reverse complement strand
TGCTGTCCCCCGTGGACTACGAAGCAGCCCACACCCCGCCTGACCACGATCACTGACCCCACACCGTCAGTGTCCGGCGCAGGGGGCCAAGCTCACAGGCGAGTTGGTGCACGGTCCGAAGGGTGGTGCAGCGGTCGAGCACGACCGCGAGGCCGCTGCGGTCGTCGTCGGTCTGCTTGTGGTCGGGTCGCATGATCCAGCCGGTGATCTGTCGTGGTGACGGCGCAGCGGGTGAGGCGTCGGGTAGGGTCGTGCTGGTGCGCCAGGTCTGCAGGAGACGACGCACGGACCGTTCGGATCCGCGGTAGCCGCGGTCGCGCAGTTCCCGGGTGAGCCGCCCGGCGTTTTCGCAGCCCTCTTGCCAGCGCCAGGTGAGGAAGGGCAGGTGCTGGTCGAGCTGGGTGCCTCGGGTCGGGTTTGGGGTGAGCAGCTCGTCGGGGGTGGCGGCTCTGGCGTAGCGGCGCACGGTCTTGACGTCCAGCTCCAGAGTTCTGCTGATCGACTTCAGACGGACCCCGCGCGCGAGGAGTTCGTGGATCTCGGCGTGGCGGCGGCGGGTGTTGGCCTCCCGGCGTCCCACGGTCGGTGCAGCCTGGCCGATGCCCAGGGCGATCTCTTCGGGGGTCTTGTCGGCGGTTGGCGTGCCCGGCGACCGATCTTCGGCTCGCTCGGTTGGATCCTTCAGGCATGATCGGTGTGCTCGAGCGACACGGTTGACCGCGTCGCTGAGGTTGTGCAGCAGGTGCCAGCGGTCGGCGACCTGGATCGCGCCCGGAGCGCCCTCTCGCGCGCCTTCGGCGTAGCCGCTGGCCCGGTCGCGGCAGATGACCTCGGTGCCCGGATGGGCACGCAGCCACTCCGCGAAGGACTCCGCTGTCCGGTCCGGCAACAGCTCGACCGGGCGGCGGGTGTCCATGTCGATCAGCACGGTTCCGTAGTTGTGGCCGCGCCGGAAGGCGAAGTCGTCCACGCCGAGGACCCGCACCGAGCTCGGCTCGGGGACCGCCAGCGCGTCGATCGCGCGCAGCAACGTCATCCGTGAGGTGGGCACGCCCAACCCGCCCGACAGGCGCGCGCCGGGACGTCCGCCGAGGGCGAGCCCCAAGCTCCGCAGCATCGTCTGTAACGCGTGAGTGCTGCGCTTGTATCGGCCGGTCAGATGCGGGAACGACTCGGCGAAGGTCTTGCGTGGGCAGGCGCTCGCCATGCAGACGAACCTGCGGACTTTCACGTGCAGCAGCACCGGTCTACCGGACACCGCGAGGTCGGACAGTCGCCGCTGGTAGCGGCTGTGCACCCGGCTGGAGACCCCGCCACAGACCGGGCACCGCGCGCCGTCACCCGTCGCCTGAACCTCGATCCGCAGCGTCACCCCGCTCACGAACACTCGGGCGACCTGCAGCCCGACGAGATGCGGGAACAGCACGGCCTGATCAAGATCGCACAGCTGACATGATCACCCGATCGAGGAGTGCCGCGACGCAGGCGCGCCGGCCCGAAGATCACGCAATCTGTGCCAGAGCCACTTTTTCATGGCCACGGACACCTGTCGCCTGCACTGATGGCGTCACCCTCCCGTGCTGTTCGAGCGCTGCTCGCAGTGACGCCGCCCCCTCGTCGCGCCCACGATCGCGAGACGAGTTCGTCGGACTGCAGATGGCTCGAGTCATGATGTCGATAGGAACCGTGAGCTCATGACACCCCCCACCGGCGCACCGCTGCTGTGCGTGTTGTGCATTAACCCCGCCGAGGACGACTTCCCGATCTTCGGCACCGAACTGCCCAGGGTGCGACTGTGCCGACAGTGCCACCACAGGGTGCAGGACGGCGCAGCGTCGGTGGGCTGGTGCGAACCCGGCCAGCACTACGGACGCGCCCGGACCCGCTGCCCCCGACACCGCGTGCACTACGCCCTCGCCACCGGGATCGACATCAACGGCCAGCCCGGGTAGCAGGTACATCGTGGCAAGGCGGCAGCACCTTCACCAGAGCCTCCTCGGACGTCATCCGCCCCTCTGCACGGCCTGGACCCGCTCCAGCGCCTCGGGACCGGGCTCAAGGCCCTCGGCCCGCATGCAGGCGAGCGCTTCGGCAACTGCTTCCCCACGGACGGCTGCCGCCTTCAGCTGCTCGTACTGCTCCACGGGCATTAGGACCGCCTTCACTTGGCGTAATGGGCTCCGACGGACACCGGGCGGTCAAGTCCGCAAGGAAGCTCGGGTCGTGAACGGGCACCCCCTGATCGCCACCGGTCCTCGGCCTCGACGTCGCCTCCGCCGAAGACGGCGCCGATCGGTTAGCGCTTCTGCGCGGGCTGGTCGCGCACGGGCTGCCCGGGCGCCCAGGTCCGCACCATCTTCGACCAGCCCGCGCCGACGCAGTGAGCTGCTTGTCAGCCACCCGAACGGCTCGGGAACCAGCCCGCCCGGGGGCGGCTCGGGGCGGTGTCGCCGCGGGAGAGGCGAACTCGACCGGGATGAGCCGGACGAACGGGTCAACCAGAGCCTGGGCAGTCCCGGTCCATGCGTACACGTCCGGACGTTCACAGGGCTTGAGGCGTGGTACCAGGACGACAACAGCTATTCGCATGCGAAAGCGGACGCGATCAGCTTGCGAGCGGGATGCGAGGGCCTCGTCGGGTGGGCTTGTTGTGCTCAGTACGGCCTGGCGGTGGTTCGGCTCGTGTCCTCTCGACCTCAGTGCACGCCTCCGTCATGCCGGGTTGCCGCGGCGCCGTCCTCGCGGCGAGGAGGCCAGGGCACTCCCGCTGCTGCTGCCCGAGCGTGCAGCTCCATCGTCTGGACAAATAGTCGCTCGGTCAGCCGTAGCAGTGAGTCTCGTCAAGTGGTCTGGCCCCGGTTGTCGTCGTGAATTTGGGCCCCGGGGTCAGCTGGCGCGCTTGCGGCGGTTGCCGGCTTTGGAGGTGCGGAGTCGGTAGGAGTCGGTGCCGGTCTCGATGATGTGGGCGTTGAAGGTGATGCGGTCGACGATGGCGGCGACGAGGCGGGGGTCGGGGAAGACGGTGCCCCATTCGCTGAAGGGCAGGTTGCTGGCCAGGGCGATGCTGGCGCGTTCTTCGCGTTCGGTGATGATCTGGAAGAGCAGTTCGGCGCCGCGGGGGTCGATCTGGACGTAGCCGAGTTCGTCGAGGCAGAGCAGGTCGAGGCGGCCGTAGCGGGCGACGACGCGGGACAGGATGCGTTCGTCGGCGGCCTCGACGAGTTCGTTGACCAGCTGCGCGGTGGAGATGTAGCGGACCCGGCGGCCTTGTTCGCAGGCGGCGAGGCCGAGCCCGATGAGCAGGTGGGATTTGCCGGTGCCGGAGTCGCCGAGCAGCACGATCGGCTCCCCGGCGTCGAGGTAGGCGCCTGAGGCGAGGGTGGCCAGTTGGGCGGGTTGGATGCTGGGGGCGGCGTCGAGGTTGAACTCGGAGAGCCGTTTGAGGCGGGGGAAGCGGGCGTCGTTGATGCGGCGGGTGCGGCGGCGTTCGCCGCGGTCGTCGACCTCGGCGGCGAGGACCTCGGCGAGGAAGACCAGGTAGGACTGGCGTTCGCGGGCCGCGATCTCGGCCAGCCGGGAGGCCTCGGTGCGGATGGTGGGCAGCCGCAGCTCGCGTGCGGCCGCACCGATCGAGGCCTGCGCGGCCTCGTCGCTGCGTGCGCTCATGGCTCACTTCCGGTCAGCAGCTGATGTGGTGGCGTGTGGCCGCCGTGGTGGTGGTCGCTGTGGTGGTGGTCGGTGGAGAGGAGTTGGTCGTAGGCGCTCAGGGTCGGAGCCGGTCGGTCGTAGCGCGCGATCCCGACGGGACTGTTGAGCGGGATGACTGCTGCGGCGCCGGTGCCCGGGGTTCCGGCGCGGCGTCGGGCGTCGATGAGCACGACCTGCGGATCGATCAGGCCGGTGTCCACGGCGGCGCGCATGGCGGTGTCCAGCGCGCCGGCGGGCAGGGTGCGGTGGGCGAGCAGCAGCTCGATCAACGCCCGGGTGCCGGCGGCGTCGCCGTGGGCGCGTCGCGCGGTGTCCCAATACTGCTGGTGGGTGGCGGTGAACGCCCCGGACGCTTTGGCCTGGGCCAGCGCGGTAGCGCCGGGCAGCGCGCCGGGCTTGGTCTTGAGCACCTCAAGGTAGTGATCCAGCGACAGCACCTCGACATGGCGGCCGGCGGCGCGTTCGTGGCGGGCGACGACGGTGGCGCCGTCGCAGATCTCCACGATCGTCGCCGAGAGTCGCACCGTCAGTCGTCGTCCGGCGAAGCGGGCCGGGACCGAGTAGTAGCACTGGCGCACCGACACCCGGGCCCGTAGATCCACCCGGGCGCGCAGTAGCAGCGCCGGGTCGAACGCCTCGGCGGGCAGTGGTTGCAGTGCGGACAGCTCGGCGACGAACGCCTCAGCCACCGTGCGGCGCCTGCCGGTGATCACGCGGGCGTCGTCGAGCAGGTCCCCGGCGGCGATGTGTCGATTCAGCTCGGCCAGTGAAGCCGGTCTCGGTAGCGGCACCAAGTGCCGGCGGCGGCACCGGCCGATCTCGCCTTCCACCCCGCCCTTCTCGTGCGCGCCGTCCTTGCCGGGGCGGCAGAAGAACGAGTCGAACCCGTAGTGGCTGCGCAGCGCGACGAACCGGTCGGACTCGACCCGGTTGCGCCCCTTGAGCACCTTGATCACCGCCGGTTTGAGGTTGTCGTAACGGATCCGGGCCGGAACCCCGGCGAAATGGGTGAACGCCTGCACGTGGCCCTGCAGGAAGGCCTCCTGCCCCTGGGTGGTGAACGCGACGTGGAACGCCCGTCCCGAGCAGGACAGCCGCATCACGAACAGCCAGCACTTGACCATCTGCCCGTCGAGGCGGGCCCAGAACTCACCGAAGTCGACCTCGGCCTCCGCCCCGGGCTGATGGGCCTGGGGCACCGACACCTCGACCGTGCGCACTCCGAGCTCGGCGCGGCGGGCGGCCACGTAGCGCGACACCGTCACCTCCGAACACGACGCGCCGTGCTCGGCGACCAGCCGCTGCCAGATCCGCCTGGCAGTGTGCCGCTGCTTGCGCGGAGCCGCTGCGTCGGCGAGCAGCCAGCCGTCAACGATCTCCACCCACGGATCCATCGCTGGACGTGAGCGGCGTGGGTACTGCTTGCGCGGCGGCGGGAGCGGCGAGGCCAGCGCCTGACGCACGGTGCGGCGATGCGCCCGATGCCGCTCCGCGAGCTCACGGATCGACAGGCCTTCCAGCCGTCGGTCCCGACGGATCCGTTCGAACAGCTCCACCCGTGACCTCGCCATCGCCCGACCTCCACGTCGACCAACACGACGCGGACGAGCACAGCCAGGGTGGGGCCAGAATTCGTGACGACACGCCGACCCCACACACCAACAACTCAGCCCGGGCAGCGGTGGGGCCGAAATTCATGACGACGACCCACCCAGCCGGGGCCAGTCCAGGTGATCACACCCATAGCAGGCCTGCCGCACCGTGCGCTCGCTCGAATTCTTCAAGGATCGGGCGCGCTGCCAACTTCTTCGCGTCACGGTCGCCGTCTGTGGTGATCTGCGCACGAACGACCTCGTACATCGCTGCACGGATCTGCTGATCGGTGGGGAGCTCTACGTCCGCCATGAGTGCTGATCATGCCGCAGACGCACGCTGGCATAACGGACGGCTTGAGCTTGGCCCCCTGCGCCGGACACTGACGGTGTGGGGTCAGTGATCGTGGTCAGGCGTGAGGTTCCCCCGCTTTGCCGGAGTGTCTGAAGACTGGTTCGATCTTGAGAGCCAGGAAGGAAGGCACTGGTGGCAGCACCGAAGAAGTACCCCGATGAGCTGCGCGAACGAGCGGTTCGGCTGTATCGGGAGTCCGACCCTCGCCCGACGTTCCGCATGCTCGCCGAGCAGCTGGGCGTGCATCACGAGGCCCTGCGCAACTGGGTGCGCCAGGCCGAGGCCGACAAGGGCGAGCGCCATGATCGGCCGACGACCGACATGCTCGCCGAGAACCGCCGGTTGGCGAAGGAGAACGCGGAGCTGCGGCGGGTCAACGAGGTCCTACGCGCGGCGAGCGCCTATTTCGCCAGCGAGATCGGCCCGACCCGGAGGTGGTCATGAGCTTCGTCGACGCTCACGACTTCCCCGCCGGTCTCGTACTACGGGTCCTCGGTATCGCGACCTCGACCTACTACGACTGGCGTGCCCGCCGGGCGAACCCCTCACAGCGTGAGCTCGACGACGTCGCGCTACTCGAGCAGATCGTGAAGATCCGGTCGGTGAGCGAGTTCGCCTCTGCCTACGGCTCCCCGCGGGTGTGGCTGGAGCTGCGTCGCCAGGGCGTGCACGTGGGCCGCAAACGCGTCGAGCGGATCATGCGCGAGCACGGCCTGCAGGGCGCGCATCTGCGCCGCGGCTGGAAGACCGGTTCCACTCGGCAGAACCCGTCACACCGCCCGGCTCCGGACCTGCTCGAACGCGACTTCACCGCCTCGGCCCCGAACCGCGTGTGGGTGGCCGATCTAACCCGGATCGTCACCGGCGAGGGCGTCCTGTGGCTGGCGAGTGTGCGCGACGCGTTCTCCAACCGGGTCGTCGGCTGGGCCACCGACCCGAGAGCGACCACGGCGCTGGTGTTGACCGCACTGAACCACGCCCTACGCTCGCGGGACCTGCGCCCCGGTCAGTTGATCTTCCACAGCGACAAGGGCGCCCAGTACACGGCGCTGCGGTTTACCCAACGCCTGGTCGACGCGGGTGTCGCTCCGTCGACCGGGTCCACAGGGGACAGCTTCGATAACGCCCTCGCCGAGAACCTGTGGTCCACGATCAAGATCGAGCTGCTCTACTGGCCGGGCACCACGTTCGCCACCCGCCGCGAGGCCGAGCACGCCCTGATCCGCTACCTGGACGGCTGGTACAACCCGCGCCGGATCCAGGCCCGCCTCGGTGGGCTCTCACCCGACGAGTACGAAGATGCCTATCGCCGCGCCCAGCGCGCAGACAGATAACCCGCACTCCGGGAAACCGGGGGAAGCTCAGGCGGGGTGTGGGCTGCTTCGTAGTCCACGGGGGACAGCATTCCGATGCTGGAATGGCGCCGCAGCGGGTTGTACCAGCACTAATGGCAACC
>NZ_JBEZDN010000210.1:0-7114 GCF_040648315.1 Pseudonocardia sp. NPDC049154 | reverse complement strand
CCATTTTTATTTAACCGGCCACCACCTATATCTACACGATTGTCACCACACACTTCCCTCCACGACCATCTTCCCAACTCCCCCAGCCGGCCGACCGCGGCGGCCCGCCCGCGACGATCGCGGCGACCGCGTCGGCGTCGTTGAGGCCGCCGCCCGCGGCGAGCGTGTCCGCCGCATGCGCCTCGACCGTGTCTCCCGGGACGTCACCGAGCACGACGGCCACGCCGCCCTGGGCCCAGCGGGTGCTGCCGGCGTCGGTCGCGTCCTTGGTCACCACGACCACGCGCAGCCCAGCCGCGGCGGCGTCGAGCGCGGCCGTCAGCCCCGCGACGCCGCTGCCGACCACCACCAGGTCCGCACCCGCCTCCCAGGTCACTCGCCACCCCCCGGCTGACCGATCGCGATCATCCGCTCGACGGCGGCGCGCCCGCGCGCGGCGAGCTCGGGGTCGACGTGCACCTCGTCCGTCCCCTCGCGGACGCTGCGCAGCAGCGCCATGGGCGTGATCATCTTCATGTAGGTGCAGCTCGCGCGCTCGTTCACGGCGCGGAAGTCGATCTCCGGGGCGGCCCGGCGGAGCTGGTGCAGCATGCCCACCTCGGTCGCGACCAGCACCGACTTGGCGTGCGAGGCGCGCGCCGCGTCGACCATCCCGCCGGTCGAGAGGATCTTCACCCGGTCCGCGGGCACGGTGCCCGACCCTGCGAGGTAGAGCGCCGACGTGGCGCAGCCGCACTCCGGGTGCACGAAGAGCTCGGCGTCGGGGTGCGCCTCGGCCTGCGCGGTCAGCTCGGCGCCGTTGATGCCGGCGTGGACGTGGCACTCCCCCGCCCAGACGTGCATGTTCCGCCGGTCCAGGGTGCGCCGGACGTGCGCGCCGAGGAACTGGTCCGGCAGGAACAGCACCTCGCGGTCCTCGGGGATCGACGCGACGACCTCGACCGCGTTGGACGAGGTGCAGCAGATGTCGGTCTCCGCCTTCACCGCGGCGGTGGTGTTCACGTAGCTGACCACGACGGCGCCGGGGTGCTCGGCCTTCCAGGCCCTGAGCTCGTCGACGGTGATCGAGTCGGCGAGCGAGCAGCCGGCCCGCGCGTCCGGGATCAGCACGGCCTTCTCCGGCGAGAGGATCTTCGCCGTCTCGGCCATGAAGTGGACGCCGCAGAACACGATCGTCTCCGCGTCGACCTCGGCCGCGATCCGGGACAGCGCCAGGGAGTCGCCCACGTGGTCGGCCACGTCCTGGATCGCCGGCAGCTGGTAGTTGTGCGCCAGCAGCACGGCGTCCCGGCGCCGCGCGAGCTCGCGCACCTCGTCGGCCCAGCCGGGGTACGGGACGCCGGTCCCCGCCTGCACGTCAGCCGTCACGGTCATCGCTCGTCCTCCTCGGATGTTTTCGCCTGTTGGTCGAAAACAGGGCGATCGTAGCATCGCGGCCGCCCCGAGGACACCGTCCGCGTGACCCGGAACTCACCTGTCCGTAACCTGCGCGTCCCGGAACGGTCGGTTCGCCCGGATCACCGCGGCGGCCCCTACGATCGGCGCATGCCCGCCCGTCCCACGGGCCACGAGGTGCTCGCGGCCGTCCTGCAGGTCCGTGAGGACGCCCTCCAGGTGCTGCTCTGGCAGCGTGGCAAGGACCCCGACCGGGGCCGCTGGGCGCTGCCGGGCGGCACGCTCGGCGACACCGAGGACGTCGAGGAGTCGGTGCGCCGCCAGCTCGCCGAGAAGGTCGACGTCCGCGGGGTCACCCACGTCGAGCAGCTCGGCGTGTTCAGCGCACCGGAGCGGGTGCCCGGCATCCGGCTCGTCGCCACGTCGTTCCTCGGGCTCGTCCCGTCCGACGTCGACCCGGCCGTGCCGGCGGACACCGCCTGGTTCCCGGTCGACGACCTGCCAGAGACGGCGTTCGACCACGCCGAGATCGTCCACGACGCGCGGGACCGCCTGCGCGCCAAGCTCTCCTACACCAACCTGGGCTTCGCGCTCGCCCCGCGGGAGTTCACGATCTCCGCGCTCCGCGAGCTCTATGTCGCCGCGCTCGGGCACCCGGTGTCGGCGACCAACCTGCAGCGGGTGCTCACCCGGCGGCACGTCCTGGCGGCCACCGGCGAGACCGCGCCGCCGGGGCCGGCCGGCGGCCGTCCCGCCGCGCTGTTCCGGTTCACCGAGCGGGCCCTGCGGGTCACCGACGCCTCGGCCGTGCTCCGCCCGCCGGGCACCCGCGACTCGGCAGGCGACGGCGCGGTGCGGCCCGTACCGTGACGGCGTGGTCGCGACGATTCCCCTCTTCCCCCTGGGCACCGTGCTGATGCCCGGGGCGTCGCTGCCGCTGCACATCTTCGAGCCGCGCTACCGCCAGCTCACCGTCGACCTCGTGACGGGGGCGGTGCCGGACAAGGAGTTCGGCGTCGTCGCCGTGCGGGAGGGGCACGACCCCGACGTCCACGGCCTCGACGCGCTGCACGCGATCGGGTGCACCGCCCGGCTGCTCGACGTGCGGCGGCTCCCCGACGGGCGCTACGACGTCGTGACCTCCGGCGCGCGGCGGTTCCGCCTGCTCGACCTGGACGCGGAGGTCAAGCCCTACCTCTGTGGTGCCGTCGAGTTCGTGCCCGACGACAAGGAGACCTCCGAGTCGGACGACCTGACCCGGATGCTTGCCGGCGCCGCCCGCGCCGCGCACCGCGCCTACTGCGCCACCGCCTGGAAGAACGACGACTGGTCGGAGCCCGCCCACGAGGTCGCGACGGCCGAGCTCGCGCACGTCCTGGCCGCCGACTGTCTCCTGCCGCTCGAGGACCGGCAGGCGCTGCTGGAGCAGACCTGCCCGGTCGAGCGGCTGCGCATGGTGCGGCTGCTCATCGCCCGCGAGCGCGGCCTGCTGCAGCAGCTCCGGGCGGTGCCCACGCCGATGAGCACCTTCGCGGAACCCTTCGGCCCCAACTGATCCGGCGCGTCACTCCCAGCCGAAGCGGCCGCGCAGCTCGTCGGCCACGCGGTCGAAGCGGCCCCGGTCGAGCACCGCGCCCTCCCGGCGGATGTCGTGCTCGCCGACCTCGAGCACCCGGTCGAGCCGGATGAAGGACTCGCGGCCCTCGCGGTCCCACCCGCCGGACCCGATCGCCACCCAGTCCGGGTCGCCCTCGCGCTTGTGCTGGCTGGACAGCATCAGCCCGAGCAGCTCCCCGCCCTGCCGCCCGACGACGAGCAGCGGCCGGTCCTTGCCCTGGCTCGCGTCCTCCTCGAACGGCACCCAGGTCCAGACGATCTCGCCCGGGTCCGCGGCGCCGTCGAGCTCGGGCGCGTAGGCGATGCGCCGGGCCCGGTCGCCCGTCGGCGCGGTGCGGACCCCGCCGTGGCCCTCCGGCGCGGGGCGGGCGGGCGCGTCGTCCGCCTGCGCGAGGAGCCTGAAGCCCACGTCGACCGCTTGCTTGAGCAGGTTGCCCCAGTCCATGGTCGACAGCATCTCATCGGTCCACCGATGAGTTTCCGGCGCGGCGGTAGTTCCATGCAGCGACACCACAGCAGCGACACCACAGCAGCGACACCCCACCGCACAGGGAGGAACCACCATGGACTGCAGGCTCGAGGTCGTCGTCGTCCCCGTCTCCGACGTGGAGCGCGCGTACGAGTTCTACGCCGGCAAGCTCGGCTTCACCGTCGACTCCGACTTCCGCCCGAACGAGCACTTCCGCGCCGTGCAGGTCACCCCGCCCGGGTCCGCCTGCTCGATCGTCTTCGGCACCGGTCTCGGCGGCGGGGCGACGGCGGGCTCGTTGCAGGGCTGCCACCTCGTCGTCACGGACATCGAGAAGGCGCACGCCGAGCTGGAGGCCGCCGGCATCGAGAACAGCGGGCCGCAGCACTTCGTCGACGGCGCGCAGACGGCCGGGGTGCACCCGGAGCACGAGGACTACGGCACCTTCGTCTTCTTCGCCGACCCCGACGGCAACTCCTGGGCCCTCCAGGAGATCCGGACGCCGAAGCGCTGATGTCCCCGACCGGTCCCGTCGACCTGGAGGCGGGCCTCGCCCGGCACCGGCGCGAGCTGCACGTGCACTGCTACCGCATGCTCGCGTCGGTGTCCGACGCCGAGGACGCCGTCCAGGAGACCTACCTGCGGGCCTGGCGCGGGCGGGAGGGGTTCGACGGCACGCACCTGCGGGCCTGGCTGTACCGGATCGCCACCACGGTCTGCGTCGACGCCGCCCGCGCCCGGGCACGCCGCCCGGCGTCGGCGGCCGAGGTGGCCTGGTTGACGCCCTACCCGGACACCCTGCTCGAGCCGGCGAGCGCCGAGGAGGAGCCCGACGCGCTCGTGGTCGCGCGGGAGACGATCGAGCTCGCGTTCCTCGTGGCCCTGCAGGTCCTGCCGCCCCGGCAGCGGGCGGCGCTGCTGGCCCGCGAGGTGCTGGGGCTGCCCGCGAAGGAGACCGCGGAGATGATCGGGACGAGCGTGGCCGCGGCGAACAGCGCGCTGCAGCGGGCGCGGGAGACGCTGCGGACCCACCTGCCGTCGCACCGCGACGACTGGTCCGCGCACGAGCCGAACCCGGCGGAGAAGGAGCTGCTCGAGCGGTTCATCGCGGCGCACGAGCGGCACGACGCGGCGGCCGCGCTCGCCGCCGCGGCCGCGGACATCCGGGTCACCATGCCGCCCGCGCCCTTCTGCTTCGAGGGGCACGACCGGCTCCGGACGCTGCTCGACCGGGCCTTCGGGCCGGACCGCGACGGCGACTGGCGGCTGCTGCCGACCGGCGTCAACCTCATGCCCGCCGCCGCGAGCTACCTGCGCCGCCCCGGGGACACGGTGTTCCGCCCGTTCAAGCTCGACGTCCTGCGGGTGGAGGGCGACCGGATCGCGGAGATCACGACCTTCGGCTGGTCCTGGTTCCCCGCCCTCGACCTGCCCGACACCCTGTGAGTGGCGATAGTCGCTATAGCGACTATCGCCACTCACGACGAGCGTTCGCCGTGGCGGGAGCAGCGGGCGGTCCAGCCGAAGGGGTCGACCTGGACCACCATGCGCCGGGCGCACTCCGGGCAGAACCGGGGCGGCTCCAGCTCGCGCTCGCGGGCGCAGCGGGCGTGGTCGCCCTCGCCCGCGGGCACACCGCAGCGGTCGCAGAAGGGTGCCGTTCCCACGGCGCTCACAACGTCTCGTTGAGGGCCTTGATCGGCATCTCCAGCTCGCCGAGCAGGTCGATGTCCGACTCGGCCGGCCGCCCGAGCGTCGTCAGGTAGTTGCCGACGATCACGGCGTTGATCCCGCCGAGCAGGCCCTTGCGCGCGCCGAGGTCGCCGAGGGTCAGCTCACGCCCGCCGGCGAACCGCAGCACCGTGCGCGGCAGCGCGAGCCGGAACGCCGCGACCGTGCGCAGCGCGTCCGGCCCCGACATCGGCTCGAGGTCGCCGAACGGCGTGCCCGGGCGCGGGTTGAGGAAGTTCAGCGGCACCTCGTCCGGGGTCAGCGAGGCGAGCTGCGCGGCGAACTCCGCGCGCTGCTCCAGGCTCTCCCCCATCCCGACGATCCCGCCGCAGCAGACCTCCATGCCGGCCTCGCGGACCAGCCGCAGCGTCTCCCAGCGCTCCTCCCACGTGTGCGTGGTGACGACGTTCGGGAAGTGCGAGCGCGCGGTCTCGAGGTTGTGGTTGTAGCGGTGCACGCCCATCTCGGCCAGCGCGGTGACCTGCTCGGGCGTGAGCATGCCGAGGGAGCACGCGACGTTGATGCCCACCGCGTCCTTGATCGCCGCGACACCCGCCGCGACCTGCGCCATCAGCCGCGTGTCCGGCCCGCGCACCGCCGCGACGATGCAGAACTCCGTCGCCCCCGTCTTCGCCGTCTGCTTGGCCGCCTCGACCAGCATCGGTACGTCCAGCCACGCCGAGCGCACCGGCGACTCGAACAGCCCCGACTGGGAGCAGAAGTGGCAGTCCTCGGGGCAGCCGCCGGTCTTCAGCGAGATGATCCCCTCGACCTCGACCTCCGGCCCGCACCAGCGCATCCGCACCTCGTGAGCCAGCTCCAGCAGGGCGTCGAGCTCGGAGTCGGGGAGCCGGAGGACCTCCAGGACCTGCTCCTCCGACAGCCCCTCGCCGCGCTCGAGGACCTGCTCACGGGCACGGGCGAGGATGTACGACGTCGCTGTGGTCACGAGTGCGAACTATGCCAAACACCACCCAGTGCGGGGGCGAGGGTGTGACGCGCGACCCGGGCGAATTCAGCCGGACGAAGGGTCCCGCTCCGTTCGGGCAGCGCCCCGAGGAGTGGCACCCCGGTGACGGCGGGCAGGTCGGCGAGGTTGCACCGCGCGGCCAGGTCGGGCTCCTCGGGCCAGGCCCCGACGACGACGCCGGCGCACGCGATCCCGCGGTGCGCCAGGGCCTCGGTGGTCAGGGCGGTGTGGTTGAGCGTGCCGAGCCCGGCCGCCGCCACGACGAGCACCGGGGCGCCGAGCTTCGCGGCGACGTCGGCCAGGGTGCCGTCGGGCGTGAACCGCACGAGCAGCCCGCCCGCGCCCTCCACCAGGACCAGGTCGTGGTCCGCGGCGAGATCGCGGGCGGCGTCGACGGCCGCCCCGGGCGTGACGGGCGGGAGGCCGGCGCGGCGGGCGGCGGTCTCCGGGGCGAGCGGGTCGGGATAGCGCGCCAGCTCGGCGGTGGTCACGCCGGGGACCAGCGCCGCGACGGCCGCCAGGTCGCCGGGTTCGCCGGGGGCGACGCCGGTCTGGGCGGGCTTGAGCACCGCCACCCGCTCCCCCGCCGCTCCGGCCAGGGCGGCGAGCGCGGCCGTGACGACCGTCTTGCCCACGTCCGTCCCGGTGCCGCTGACCACGAGCACCCGCCCGGTCACGGGCGGACCTGCGCGAGCACCTCGTGCAGGACCTCGCGCACGCGGCCCAGCTCGGCGGCGGTGAGGTCGGCGCGCGCGGTGAGCCGCAGCCTGCTCGTCCCCTCCGGCACCGACGGCGGCCGGAAGCACCCCACCCGGACCCCGCGCTCCAGACACCGACCGGCCGCCTCGAACGCCACCACCGGCGACCCGAGCACCACGGGCACGACCGCAGACCCCGTGAGCGGCAACTGCCCCTCTAGGGGCAGTTGCCGC
>NZ_JBEZDN010000209.1:0-7360 GCF_040648315.1 Pseudonocardia sp. NPDC049154 | reverse complement strand
TGCGGATCAGACCGACCCTGCACCCGCCCAGCCTGCCAGCCGGGCGAGATCAACACCCGAACCCACGCCGCGACCTTTTCAGCAGCCTCCTAGGCGGCCGCCGGCGCCCGCAGCCGCTGCACGGTCTCGTGCGCCGCCGCCCGGCCCGCCCGGTTGGCGCCGATGGTGCTGGCCGACGGTCCGTAGCCGACGAGGTGCACCCGCGGGTCGGCCACGGCGCGGGTGCCGTCGAGCGCGATCCCGCCCTGCGGCGAGCGCAGGTGCAGCGGGGCGAGGTGCCCGATCGCCGGCCGCCAGCCGGTGGCCCAGAGGATGACGTCGGCGGGCTCGGTGGTGCCGTCCGCCCAGGCCACGCCGCCGGGCGTGATCCGGGAGAACATCGGGCGGCGGGCGAGCACGCCGCTGTCGATCCCCTCCCGGTACGCCGGGGTCAGCGGCAGGCCGGTCACGCTCACCACCGGCCGCGGCGGCAGGCCCGCCCGCACCCGCTCCTCGACGAGCGCGACCGCCTCGCGCCCGGCGACGTCGTCGAACGGGCCCTCGCGCCAGCGCGGCGGTGTGCGGGTGACCCAGGTGGTCGCGGCGGCGACCGGCGCGATCTGCA
The DNA here is from genome assembly GCF_040648315.1 of Pseudonocardia sp. NPDC049154. Classification (NCBI taxonomy): domain Bacteria; kingdom Bacillati; phylum Actinomycetota; class Actinomycetes; order Pseudonocardiales; family Pseudonocardiaceae; genus Pseudonocardia; species Pseudonocardia sp. NPDC049154. Next base: position 6,756 of record NZ_JBEZDN010000209.1, on the reverse strand, counting down.
GCAGGAACTGCACGGCCGAGGTCCCACCCCCGACGACGACCACCCGCTGCCCCGCGAACGCCTCCGGACCGGGGAAGTCCACGGCGTGCAGCTGGCGGCCGCGGAACTCCCGGGCGCCGGGGTAGGCGGGGACGAACGGGCGGGTCCAGGTTCCGGTGGCGTTGACCAGCGCCTGGGCGGTCCAGACACCCTCGTCGGCCTCGACCCTGAGCAGCTCGCCCACGGGCCGCACCGCCGTGACCCGCACCGGCCGCCGGACCTGCAGGTCGAACTCCCGCTCGTAGGCCGCGAAGTACTCCGGCACCACCTGGTTGGCGGGGCGGTCGGGGTCCTCGGGCGCGAAGTCCAGCCCGGGCAGCGAGTGGATGCGGTGGGCGGAGAAGGCGTCGCCGGCCACGCGGAGGGTGTCCCAGCGGTGCCGCCACGCCCCGCCGGGTGCCTCCTCGGCGTCGAGCATGACGAACCCGGGACCGGGCTCCAGCCCGGCCCGGCGCAGCCCCCAGGCGGCCGACAGCCCGGCCTGCCCGGCGCCGATCACCACGACCTGCGTGTCCACGCCTCCTGCAACGCGCGGACGGGAGCGATCAGTCCCGCACGCCGAACCGGTCCGCCCAGGCCTCGACGTCGGCGAAGGTGGCGTTGCCGCCGCACACCACCAGCCCGAGCCGGGCGCCCGGCCCGACCCGGTCGAGGATCCGGCGCGCGGCGGGCACGAGGCACCCCGCGGCGGGTTCCGTCCAGAGCTTGGCGTGCGCGGCGAGGTCGAGCGTGCCGCGCACGGCCTCGGCGTCGGGCACCACGAGGACGTCCGTGACCAGGACCGTGACGTGCTCGTACGTCAGCCGGGCAGCCGACGGGGCGCTGAGCGAGGTCACGATCGACGACAGCGTGACCGGTGTGGGTCCGCCGGCGGTGATCGCGGCGGACATGGCCTCGGCGCCGGTCGTCTCCACACCCCAGATCCGGACGTCCGGCCGTCGGGCGCGCAGGGCCGCGGCGACGCCGGAGATCAGTCCGCCGCCCCCGATGCTGACCAGGACGTCCGTGAGCTCGCCGGCGTCGTCCGCCAGCTCGAGCCCGACGGTGCCCTGCGCCGCGACGACCACCGGGTCGTCGAACGGGTGCACCATCGTCCGGCCGGCCTGCTGCAGCTCCGCGGCCAGCGCGAACGCCCCGGCGATGTCCGGGGTGAGCCGCACGTCCGACCCGGTGGCCCGGCAGGCCGCGACCGTGCGCGACGACGCCGACTCCGGCATCACGACCGCCGCGTCGATCCCGAGCGCGGCGGCCATCTCGGCGACGGCGATGCCGTGGTTGCCGCCGCTCACCGCGACGACGCCCGCCACCCGCTCCTCGGGCGTGAGTGACAGCAGCTTCGCCGTGGCCCCGCGCGCCTTGAACGACCCGGTGCGCTGCAGCAGCTCCAGCTTGGCCGTGACCGGCACCCCGAGCAGCGCCGACAGGCCCGGGCTCTCGACGGTCGGCGTCCGGACGACGTGCCCGGCGATGCGCTCGGCGGCGGCGGTGATCTCGGGGAGGCCGATCAGGGAGCTGCGTACGGTCACCCTCAGATGGTGCCCTGCTCGGTCGTGCCGGCGGGGATCGGCGTGAAGGTCTTCACGTCGATCGGCCCGGCGAGGCGGCCCTTCAGCGCCTTGCCGACCTCGGCGAGGGCCGGTGCGGTGCTGTGGGTCTTGAGCGCCTCGGCCGACTCCCAGCGCTCCACGAACACCAGGTCGGTCGAGTCGCCGGTGCTCTCGTGCAGGGCGTACTTCCCGCAGCCGGCCTCGTCGTGGACCTTCGGGATGGCGGCGAGGAAGGCCTCGCGGACGGCCTGCTCCTCACCGGGCTTGGGCGAGATGGTGGCGACGACGATCACGGGGCTCATCGAGTTCTCCTAGCGGTTGAGGATGCGGTTGAGGGCGGGGGCGACGTCGCGGTGGGTGTGCACCGGGTGCAGGGTGCCGTGGCCGAGGCGGGCGAGGTCGCGCCCGAGCGGTAGGTCGTGCTCGCCGTCGGTCTCGAGCAGGACGTGCAGCTCACCGAAGCGGCGGGCGAGGTCGCGGGGGTCGGGGCCGGCGTTGTGCACGGCGTCGGTGAGCAGGATGGCGGTCCGTCTGCGGGCGGCGGAGCGGGCCAGCTCGGCGTGGGCGACCGAGAGCCCGAAGCCGACGTTGGTCAGCCCGCGGGCCGGGATGCGCAGCAGCTGGTCGAGCAGCGTCGCGGGCGTGGCCGGGGTGGTGAGCGGCGTGAGGACCGCGGCGTCGGACCAGAACGCGACCAGGGCGAGCTGGTCGGAGGCGCCGGAGAGGTCCGCGGACAGCGCCGCGACGGTGGCGGCGGCGATGCGGACCTTCTCCCCGCGCATGGACCCGGAGACGTCGACGATCAGCACCGCGGCCCGCCGTGAGCTCATCCGCTCGCGGACGATGATGTCGGTGTCCTCGGGCCGGGGCCGTTCGGCGAGCATCTCGATGGTCTTGTCGAGGTCGATGTCGTCGGAGCGGTAGGCGTAGGGGACCGAGGCCAGCGCCCCGGTGCCGCGCTCGGCACGGGCGTCGCGCGGGCGGCGGCGCACCGAGAGCCGCCGGGCGATGGCCTGGGCCATCGAGGCGACCACCGGGTCCGGCGGGGTGTCCTCGAGCAGCTCGCCGAGCTCGCGTTGCCGCGCGGTCTGCGCGGTCACGAGCACGCCCTGTCCGCCGGCGGGCAGCTCGTCCTGCCCACCGGAGCGGTCCGGGTTCAGCTCGGCGACGACGGGCGCGCCCTTGCCCTTCGAGAACAGTTCGGGTGCGGTGTCGAGGCGCTTGGGCTTGCGCCGCAACGGGGCCAGGTTCCGTCGCTCACCGGGGTCGGCGGTGGGCAGCGCGACGGCGTTGTCGAGGTTCAGGCGGTGCGGGCCCGGCGCTGCCCGCCGGGGGCGGAGAAAAAATGGTTCTCCCAGATCTCGGTGATGACCCGTTCCGGGGTGGCGTCGGAGGCCTCGTCGACCCCGACCCGCGCGGACAGCGCCAGCAGCGCGGCGTCGAGCACGACCCGGCTGCGTTCCGCGCCCGGGTCGATGCGCTGCAGCTCCATCGCGATCGCGACCAGGTCGATCGCCCCGCGCACCGACGAGCCGCGGCGCAGCTCCGGGTGGGTGCGGGTGGCCCGGGTCAACGCGACGCCGTCGTCGATCAGGGCGCGGTCGCCCTGACCCTCACCGCAGCCGGTGCGGCGGGCGACGATGTCGCCCTCCTCCTCGGCGGACTGGTAGCCCACGGCGAGGCGGCACCAGCGGTCGTAGACCGAGTCGGAGATCCGGGCGGTGCCGACGTTGTCGAACGGGTTCATCGAGGCCAGCACCCGGAACGTCGGGCCGGCCGAGAGGGTCCCGACGCGGGGCACGGTGACCGCGCGCTCGGCCATCGCGCCGAGCAGCACGTTGAGGGTGTCCTCCGGTGCGCGGTTGAGCTCCTCGATGTAGAGGAAGCCGCCGCGCTGCATGGCCTCGACCAGCGGGCCGGGCACGAAGTTCTCCGCCGAGTAGTCCTCCTGCAGTACCCGGGCGGGGTTGTGGTGCCCGACCAGCCGGGCGGGGGTGAGCTCGGCGTTGCCCTCCACCAGCACGAACGGCACGTCCCAGTGCTCGGTGATGGCGCGCAGCATCGTGGACTTCGACGTCCCCGGCGGGCCCTCCAGCAGGATGTCGCGGCCGGCCGCCACCGCGGCCAGCACCAGGGTCAGCTCACGGTCCCGGCCGACCACCGCCTGCGCGATCGCGTCCCGCGCGGAGCCGTCGACCGTGGGGCTCGTCGTTGATGCACTCACATCACCATCCGACAGGCCTGGCGAACGTTCGTCAACCCGGCTCTTGTGTGACTACCGGTCGGTCGGTAGTCATTGTGGCGTCGGCCACGATGCGGTGGCCGCCCCGAGGATCCCGAGGAGGACCCCACCGTGAAGACGCACGCCTCCATCCTGCGCAGCGCCCCCGGCAAGTTCGAGTCCGCCGATCTCGAGCTCGAGGGCCCGCGCAGCGGCGAGATCACCGTCAAGCTCGCGGCCTCGGGCCTGTGCCACTCCGACGACCACATGGCGACCGGCGACATCCCCGCCGGCACGTACCCGCTCTGCGGCGGGCACGAGGGCTCGGGCGTGGTGACCGACGTCGGCCCGGAGACCCCCGGGTTCGAGGTGGGCGACCACGTCGTGTTCACCTTCGTGCCCTCCTGCGGGCGCTGCCGCTGGTGCGCCGCGGGCATGCAGAACCTCTGCGACCTGGGCGCCAACATGATGGTGGGCTCCCGCTTCGAGGACACCTCGAGCTACCGCATGACGCTCGACGGGCAGCCGGTCGGCCAGATGTGCGGGATCTCCACGTTCAGCGAGTTCACCACGGTCAGCGTCAACTCGGCCGTCACGGTGCCGAAGGAGGTCCCGCTCGTCCCGCTGTGCCTGCTGGGCTGCGGCGTCGGGACGGGCTGGGGCTCGGCGGTCAACGCGGCACAGGTGCAGGCCGGGCAGACGGTCGTCGTGATGGGCATCGGCGGCATCGGGACCAGCGCGGTGCAGGGCGCCGCGCACGCCGGCGCGACGAACGTGATCGCCGTCGACCCCGTGGCGTTCAAGCGCGAGAGCGCGATGGAGTTCGGCGCCACGCACTCGGCCTCGACGATGGAGGAGGCCTCCGAGCTGGCGAGCCACTTCACGAACGGGCAGGGGCCGGACTCGGTGATCGTGACCGTCGGCGTCACGACGGCGGACCACGTCGGTCAGGCTGTCGCCGCCGTGCGCAAGGCGGGCACGGTCGTGGTCACCGGGGCGGGCAAGGCGGAGCTGTCCCAGGTGCCGATCAACCTGCTCGAGCTGACCATGGCGCAGAAGAAGATCGTCGGCGCGCTGTTCGGCGCGGCCAGCCCGTTCACCAGCATCCCGTGGCTGACCCAGATGTACACGAACGGCCGGCTCAAGCTCGACGAGATGATCACCAAACGGTACTCGCTCGACGAGGTGGCCCAGGGCTACGAGGACATGCACGCGGGCACGATCATCCGCGGGATCGTGGAGTTCGACCGCTGATGACCCGGCGCTGGATCGCCCCGACCACCCTCGGCGACCTCGTCGACCGGCGCGCCGCCGAGCACCCGGCGGACGAAGCGCTGGTGTTCCCGGACGGGCGGGCCACCTTCGCCGAGCTCGCGGAGCGGGCGCAGCGGTACGCGCGCCGGCTGCTCGGGCTCGGCGTCGGCCGCGGCGACCGGGTGGGGACGCTGCTGCCGGCGTCGGTCGACCTCGTCGCCGTGATGATCGGGGCGGCGAAGATCGGGGCGGTCACGGTGCCGGTCAATGCGCGGTTCAAGGCCGTGGAGCTGCGGCAGATCGTGGTGCACTCCGGGATGCGGGTGCTGGCGACCGATGCGGCGTCGGTCCCGCTGGTCCGCGAGGCGACGGCGGAGGGCGCCCCCGAGCTGCACCACGTCCTGGCCCTCGACGACCCGGAGTCGCTCGCCGCCGCCGACCGCTCGGCGGCCGCGGACGAGGAGGTGTGGGCGCGCCAGCCCGGCGTCCGGGTGCGGGACACCGCGGTGATCGTCTACACCTCGGGGACCACGGCCGCGCCGAAGGGCGCGATGCTCAGCCACGAGGCCCTCACCCGGCTCGCCGACGGGATCGGCGAGCGGATGGCGCTCACCCCGGCCGACCGGGTGTGGACGGCCATCCCGCTCTTCCACGGCGGCGGCATCACGTTCCTGCTCAGCTGCCTGACGGCCCGCGCGACGTTCGTGCACCCCGGCTACTTCGACCCCACGACCACGCTGGAGCTGCTCACCACCGAGCGGGTCACGGTGGCCCTCGCCGCGTTCGAGACGATCTGGATGCCCGTGCTGAACCGGGCGGACTTCGCGGACTTCGACCTCTCCGGGATCCGCCTGGTGATGGCCGTCGGCGTGCCGGAGCGGCTGCGGGACATGGCCTCCCGGCTGCCGTGGGCCGTGCACGTCTCCTGCGTGGCGATGACCGAGTCGTCGGCCTTCCTGACCCTCAACCGCCGGGACGACCCGCTGGAGAAACGCGTGACGACGGGCGGGCACCCGATGCCCGGGATGGAGGTCCGCGTCGTCGACCCGGAGACCGGCGCCGACCTCCCGCCCGACACCCCGGGCGAGCTGCTCTTCCGCGGCCCCACCGCCTTCGACGGCTACTTCCGCGACCCGGAGCGGACGGCCGAGGTGATCGACGCCGACGGCTGGTTCCACACCGGCGACCTCGTCGTCGCCGATGCGGACGGCCGGCTCACGTTCCGCTCCCGGCTGAAGGACATGCTCAAGGTGGGCGGGGAGAACGTGGCCGCCGCCGAGGTGGAGGGGTACCTGCTCGGGCACCCGGCGGTGGACCTGGTCGCGGTGGTCGCGGCGCCCGATGCGTACTACGTCGAGGTCCCGGCCGCGTTCGTGCAGCTCAGACCAGGCGCGACCGCCACCGAGCAGGAGCTGATCGAGTACTGCGTGGGGCGGATCGCCACCTACCGCGTGCCGCGCTACGTCCGGTGGGTCGCGCCCGGGGAGTGGCCCATGTCCGGCACGAAGATCAAGAAGTACCTGCTGCGCGAGCGGATCGCCGACGAGCTCAAGCAGCGCGGCATCACCGAGGCGCCCCGCATCCGCACCCACTGACCCCGTGAGTGGCGATAGTCGCGGGAGACCTGCTAAGACGCTCCCTCCGCCCCGGGGGGGGGGGGCGCGCACCGCCCCACCGGGTAGCCCCCCCCCCGGA
>NZ_JBEZDN010000208.1:0-7370 GCF_040648315.1 Pseudonocardia sp. NPDC049154 | reverse complement strand
CCCGGGGGGTTATGGGGGCGCCCCGCCACCGCGGGCGGGGGGGGGGGGGCGCCGGGCGGCCCACCCCACTTCGCCCCCTGTACCGCTTCCCCCCGCCCGGCCCCCCCTGGCCCCGGGGGGGGCCGGGCCGGTCGGGCCGCGGCGCCGCGGCGGGGGCACGCCGAGCACCGCGACGTTCAGGCGGCCCGGGCCCCGGCCGCGGTCCGCGCCAGCGCGGCGATCCGGCCCGCCACGCCCGCGGTGCGCTCGACGGGCAGCATGTGCCCGGCGTCGGGGAAGAGCGTCAGCTGGGCCGAGGGCAGGCCCTCCCGGATCCGCCGGGAGTAGCGCGGCGGGGTGAGCCGGTCTCGCGTCCCGACCATGACGTGCGCCGGAACCTGCGAGTACAGGGCCAGGGCGGCGTCGCGCTCGTGTGCCTCCAGCGTGGGCCGGAAGCCGGAGACGGTCAACGGCCGGCACTCGGAGACGGAGGTCGTGGTGATCCGCAGCGCCTGCCTGCCGGCGTCGGGCCCGAGGAGCAGCCAGCGCATGGCGGGCGAGAGCAGCTTCGGGTGCCGGCTCAGCGCGCGCCGCGTGGACCAGCCCTTCGACGCGTACAGCTTCTTCTCCGCCGCCCGCACCAGCTCGAACGCCGCCGACGGCATGCCGAAGGTCTGCCCGCCGAGCCCGCCGCTCGCCGTCGCGACCAGCGCCAGGCCCGCCACCCGGTCCTTGACCAGGTCGGGATGGCGGTCGGCGAGGGCCATGGTGGTCATGCCGCCCATCGAGTGCCCGGCGAGCACCAGCGGGCCCCGCGGCGCGACCTGCCCGATCAGCGCGGCCAGGTCGTCGGCGAGCTGCTCGAGCGTCATCGTCGCGGGGTCGACGGCGCCGGAGCGGCCGTGCCCGCGGTGGTCGTAGCGGACGACCCGGACGTCACCGGCCGCCAGCGACTCCGCGACGGGTGCCCAGCACCGCTCGTCGAGCGTCCAGCCGTGCGCGAGCACCACGGTGACGGGGGCGTCGGGCCGGCCGGACTCGACGACGTGCAACGGCGTGCCGTCGGCGCCCCGAGCGGTCGTCATACGAGGTACGCCTTCTTCCACAACAGCTCGGTCGGGCCGCCGATCAGGCCTTGGTCGCGCAGGAACTCGACGCACTTGGCCGCCGACCAGCGCAGCGACTCCTGCCAGTGCGGGTTCGCGAGCGCGGCCTCGAGGCCGACCTCGGGGTCGATCCCGACGGACGCGTAGACGTCCGGGTGGATCAGGTTCCGCGCCACGACGAACGCGATGCGGGCCAGCAGATAGCGGCCGATCTCGCGCTGCGCCCGCGTCGTCCTCGGCATGATCCGCTGCAGCTCCTCGCGGGCGTAGCGGACGTGCCGGGCCTCCTCGGTGACGTGGATCCGGTTGACCATCCGGGTCAGCGGCTGCACCGTCTCGTCGCGCATCGACTCGCGCTGGAAGCGGTCCAGGATCTCCTCGACGAACAGGGTGCCGCCGAACATCGCCGGGCCGTGGCCCACCGTCTTGAAGAGGCGGCCGAGGTTGTGGGTGAGCCCCGACGGCGCGTAGTCCGGCACGCCGTACCGCTCCGTCATCTTCGCGAACATGATCGAGTGCCGGCACTCGTCGGCGATCTCGGTCAGGGCGTACTGGATGTGCGCGCGGCGCGGGTCGCGGTCGTAGGCGTAGCGCAGCAGCATCTGCATCAGGATGATCTCGAACCACAGCCCGATCCGGGCCACGCTGCAGACCTCGTGGATCGTCAACGTCCGGCGCTGCTCCTCGGTCAGCCCGTCCCACAGCGCGGTGCCGTAGAGCGACGACCGGTGCGGCGGGATGCCCCACAGCCCGTCGACCAGCGGGGCTTCCCAGTCGATGTCCAGATGCGGCTCGTAGGACTTCTCCACCGAGGACCTGAGCAGCCGCTCGGCCGTGGCCTCGCGGTCCTGGACCGGCTTGCGCACGGCGGGGGCGGTCATGACGCGCTCCTCTCGGGGGTGCGGTCGGCGGCGGTCACGGCGGGGACGGTCCGCCCGGTGAGCCGGCGGACCAGGCCCGCGGCGACCGGGGAGGAGTCGAACCGGCCCGCGGCGGCCTGCTGCCGGATCCGGCGGACCACGCCGCGACCCAGCAGGCCGGGCGCGTGCCGGCCGACCCAGAGCTCGGCCTGGCCGGCGAGGGTGCCGGCGGTGTCGCGCGGCGGCCGCGGCGCGGCGAGCGCCCCGACGACCGTGCGCACGATGTCCTCGACCTCCTCGCGGCGGACCTGGCCCTCCAGCGAGAGCCCGACCTCGCGGCCGACCTCGTGGATCGGGGTGCGCACGTAGCCGGGGTACACCGTCGTGACGTGCAGGCCCGTACCGTCGACGGCGGTGCCGTACTCGAGGCGCAGGGCGTCGGCGTACGCGGACATCCCGCGCTTGGCCACGCTGTAGGCCGAGAGGAAGGGCAGGGTGACGTAGGCGAGCTCGCTGGCCACGAACACGACCCTGCCCCTGCCCGGCCCGTCGAGCAGCGCGGGCAGCGCCGCGCTGGTGACCCGCCAGGCGCCGAGCAGGTTCGTGTCGATGACCTTGAGCGCGTCGGGCTCGAGGGGGCCGCCGGCGTCGTTCGGGATGCCGATGCCCGCATAGTGGACGACGGCGTCGAGGCCGCCGAGGGTGCGGACCGCCTCCGCCACGGCCCGCTCCACCGCCTGCGGGTCGGTGATGTCGCAGGCGAGGACACCGTCACCTGCACTCCGGTCGAGGCCGACCACCCGCGCACCCTGCTCCCGCAGCCGCGCGACCGTGGGGGCGCCGAACCCGCCCGCGGCACCGGTGACCAGCACCCGTGTTCCCGCCGGGACCGTGCCCCGGGTCCTCCTGAGCGACACCCGCCCGCTCCTCTCCGTCGAGACGCTTGCTGTTACCGCCGGTAACTGTTACCACTGGTAACGTGCCGCAGAACGACCGACCTGTCAAGAGGAACGCCCGCGACCGCCGCGCCGCACGCCGCGCAGAGATGGTCGAGGCAGCCATGGCGGCCGTCCGCGAGCACGGCGCGGCCGTGTCGGTGGCCGAGATGGCGGCCAGCGCCGGGATCACGAAGCCGGTGCTCTACCGCTACTTCGACGACCGCGCCGACCTGCAGCGCGCCGTCGGGCTGCGCGCGGCGGAGTGGCTGATGGAGCGGATGGCGCCCGCACTCGCGGCGGACACCGGGCCGCAGCACCAGATCGCCGCCGTGATCGACGCGTTCCTCGCCGGCATCGAGGAGGAGCCCGAGCTCTGGCGGTTCGTGGTGCACAACCCGGCCGAACGCGAGCCGGGCACGGAGATCGTCGAGGACGTCCGCGAGCAGATCGCGCGGCTGCTGGCCCAGCTGATCGGCGCGAGGCTGCGCCTGGCCGGGCGGGACTCGGGCGCGGCGGAGGCCTGGGCGCACGGCCTGGTCGGGATGGTGCAGAGCGCCGGGGACTGGTGGCTCGAGCGCCGCACCATGAGCCGCGAGGACCTGACCGGCTACCTCACCGCGCTGATCTGGGACGGGGCCGCCGGGATCCTCGGCGACGCGCCCGCGGAGAGCGCCGAGGAGAGCCACGACGACACCGGCGACGAGACCGCGCCCGTGCTGCACATCTTCCCGAAGGAGGCCGGCGATGGCGCCTGAGCAGGTGCGCACCCCCGAGACCCACGCCCCCGACCACGAGCACGAGCACGACGACGAGGGCTACGGCGGCCCCGCCACGCTCACCGTGGCCGGCACGCCCGTCGAGGTCCGGGTCCGGGTCGAGGTCCGCACCGAGCCGCACGACGGGCGGCTGCACTGGTTCGGGCGGGTCGACCGGAACGAGGAGCTGTCGGCCCTGCTGGGCGGGAGGGCCACGGACGTCCTGGTCGTCACCCCACGGGGGCGGGCGGAGGGGCGGATCGGCGACGTCGACCTCTGGGACCGCTACCGGCTCACCGGGGTCGGCACCCCGCCGTTCCCGCTCGACGAGCCGCCCGCACCCGAGACGGACTGAGCCTCCCCGGACACACGGACGGCACCCCCGCGCCGAGGCGCGGGAGTGCCGTCCGGGAGCTGTGGGGTGGCCGTCAGGTGCCGAAGCCGACCCGGGTCGCCGAGGACGGCGCGATCTCGACGTAGGAGATCCGGGCGGAGGGGACCACGTACTTGCGCCCCTTGTCGTCGACGAGCGTCAGCGTGCCGTCGCCGGCCTTGAGCGCCTCGCCGACGAGCTTCTCGACCTCGTCCGACGTCTGGTCGCTGGACACCACGAGCTCCCGCGGGCTCTCCGCGATGCCGATCTTGACCTCCACCGGGGACCTCCAGGTGACGTGCGGGTGGATGACTCTCTCTGCCTTCCCGGCGGGCGTCAGGGCCAACCGGCGCGGCCCAGGCTAGTCGAGCGCGGCGCCGCGCCCCGGCCGAGTCCGCCAGGGGCGAACGGCGATCACGAGAGTCCGAGGGCGGACATGCGCTTGGCGTGGTTGCTCTGCAGGCGCTTGATCAGCGCGCCGATGCCCGCGATGTCCCCGGAGCCGCGCACGATGAAGTCCGCCAGCTCGTCCCGCTCGGCCACGATGTGCTGCGCCTGGGTGACCGCCTCGCCGAGCAGCCGCCGGCCCCACAGCGCCAGCCGATCCCGGACCTGCCGGTTCGCCGCGCAGGCCGCGTGCACCTCCCGCTCGGCGAACGCGCTGTGCCCGGTGTCGGCCAGCACCGTGCGGACCAGGTCCGCGGTCGCCGGGTCGACCCATCCGGCGACCTCGCGGTAGAAGTCCGCGGCCAGCCCGTCGCCCACATAGGCCTTGACCAGCGACTCCAACCAGGTCCGCGGGCGCGTGGTGGCGTGGTAGGCGTCCACCCCGGCGACGAACGGCGCCATGGCCTCCTCGACGGCCACGTCGAGCCCGCGCAGGTGGTCCTCGAGCAGCCGGAAGTGCCCCATCTCGGCGGCGGCCATCGCGGACAGCGCCGCGCGCCCGGTCAGCGTGGGGGCGGTGCGGGCGTCCTCCGCGAGCCGGTCGAAGGCCGAGAGCTCGCTGTACGCCAGCGCCCCCAGCAGGTCGACGACGGCCGCGCGCGAGGTGGCGTCGAGAGGGGTGCGACCAGCGTTCTCGCCGGTCCCGACCGTGCTGCCGGCGCCGTCCGCGGCCTCGCCCGTCATGGTCGTCGAGCCTAGTCGTCCGGTCGGGCCGCCCGCCCGTCGGCGGTGCACATCACCCCGGCGTGACGGCGCCGACGCTGACCCGGGCGGCACTCCCGGGGTATGATGCTCGTGCGCGCAGCAGATCGGCCCGTGACCCCAGCGGTCGGCGGAGCACCGGTGCGCCGCGCGGACCGACTGCGACACCCGCCGGGTAACGGGTCGGCGCCACCGGGCGCCCGACTCACCGGCGCGCACACGAACTGGTGCGTACAGCGCCTCGACGGCTCTCCCACGCGGCTCCCCGAGCGCGTGGTCGACGAGCCGGTGCAGGGCTCCTGTACGCGGAGAGAGGCGATTTCACTGTCCGTCCAGAACGAGACCCCCGAGACCACCGAACCGAACACCGCGCCGGCGCCGGCCGACACGGTCGACGCCGACGCCACCGAGGAGGCGCACCCGCTGCAGGCGGGCGCCCCGGTCAAGCCCGAGGCCCCCACCTTCGCCGAGCTGGGCGTCCGCCCTGAGATCGTGCGGGCGCTGGCGGAGGCCGGCATCGAGCGCACCTTCGCGATCCAGGAGCTCACCCTCCCGCTGGCCCTGGCCGGCGAGGACGTGATCGGTCAGGCCCGCACCGGCATGGGCAAGACGCTGGGCTTCGGCGTCCCGCTGCTGCAGCGCGTCACGCCGCCGTCCGAGCAGCCCGCCGCGACCGCCGAGGGCGAGGCCGCGGACCGGGAGAAGGACGTCCCGCAGGCCCTCGTCGTCGTCCCGACCCGCGAGCTGTGCGTGCAGGTCGCGCAGGACCTGGCCGACGCCGGCAAGCACCTCGGCATCCGGGTCACCGCCATCTACGGCGGCCGGGCCTACGAGCCGCAGCTCGCCGCGCTGCGCAAGGGTGTCGACGTGGTCGTCGGCACGCCCGGCCGGCTGCTCGACCTCGCCGAGCAGCGCCACCTCGTGCTCGGCCGGGTCAAGGCCCTGGTCCTCGACGAGGCCGACGAGATGCTCGACCTGGGCTTCCTGCCCGACGTCGAGCGGATCATGCGGATGCTCCCGGACGAGCGGCACACGATGCTCTTCTCGGCCACGATGCCGGGCCCGATCATCCAGCTGTCCCGCACCTTCCTCACCCGTCCCACGCACATCCGGGCGGAGGAGGCGGACCAGGGCTCGATCCACGAGCGCACGAAGCAGTTCGTCTACCGCGCGCACGCGATGGACAAGGTCGAGCTGGTCACCCGGGTGCTGCAGGCCCGCGAGCGCGGCCTCACGATGATCTTCGCCCGGACCAAGCGGACCGTGCAGCGCGTCGCGGACGACCTGGCCGAGCGCGGGTTCGCCGCCGCGGCCGTGCACGGTGACCTGGGCCAGGGCGCCCGCGAGCAGGCGCTGCGCGCGTTCCGCTCCGGCAAGGTCGACGTGCTGGTGGCCACGGACGTCGCCGCCCGCGGCATCGACGTCACGGACGTCACCCACGTCATCAACTACCAGTGCCCCGAGGACACCAAGACCTACGTCCACCGGATCGGCCGCACCGGCCGCGCCGGAAAGGAGGGCGTGGCCGTCACCCTCGTCGACTGGGACGAGATCCCGCGCTGGAAGCTCGTCTCCGAGGAGCTGAGCCTGGGGCTCGACGAGCCGGTCGAGACCTACTCCACCTCGGACCACCTGTACATCGACCTCGACGTTCCCGCGGGCGTGACCGGCCGGCTGCCGCTGAGCAAGCGCACGCGCGCGGGCCTCGACGCGGAGTACGTCGACACCGAGGGCGACCACGGCGGCCGCAAGCGCAAGGGCCGCGAGGAGCGGACCGCCACGCCGCGCCGTGAGCGTCAGCGCACCCGGCGCCGCAACGGCGTCCCGGTCGCGGGTCCCGCCGGGGCCCGCCCGGCGGCCGAGGAGGGCGCCGAGCCCGCCGTCGCGCCCGCCGTGGTCGCCGAGGCGGCCACCGACACGGACGGCGAGGGGCCGGCCAAGCCGCGCCGCCGCCGTCGTCGCGGGGGCCGCCGCCGCTCCGGTGGCGAGGGCGGCACCGCCACCACCACCGAGGCCGGCGCCGAGCGCGCCGAGCCGGACGCCGCGGCCAGCTGAGCCGCCGGTAGGTTCGGCCGGGTGCTGCGCGCCCGACGAGACGTTCCGGTACGCCGCCGCCGCGGGGATCGACAGGCAGGCGACGCCCAGGGTCACGCCGATGATCACCAGCGCGGCGGCCTTGCTGTCGATCAGCCAGAACATCGGGAACGCGG
>NZ_JBEZDN010000207.1:0-7562 GCF_040648315.1 Pseudonocardia sp. NPDC049154 | reverse complement strand
ACCGCCAGTCCCGACATTCTAGCTCGACACACTGTTGAGTTCTCAAAAGACACCCGCACACCATGGCTCACCTGACGGAGAACTTCCGGGGCTTTCCCTCACCGTACACCCACCCAGATCCACGAGGATCCAGGGGGCCCGGCCCGGGGAGCGGCCAGCGGGCCTGTTGACCGAACCCCAGGGGCTCGTTCTGTCCGGCGTCTCGCTGACAGAGAGAAAGTTACACGGGCCGATCAACGAGGGCAAAACGGGGGTCCCCACCCCGAAATCGGGCCGAATGCGCAGGTCACGACGCTGCGGACCTCGCCAGGAGCCAGGTTAACGGCAGATTTCCTGGCTCATGACGGCGCTCACACTTCCGGTGACGGTGCGGCGCTCGAGGCCGCCGACCCGAGGTGGACACCGGCTGACCAGCGGCGTCACGCCTCGGTGCGCCGCGCCCGCGAGGGCTGCACCCGCATCGGCTCGTCCGGCATCTTCGGGTACTCCGGCGGGTACGGCATCTCCCCCAGCCCGTCCTGCTCGTACCACTCGAGGGCCTGCTCGCAGCCGCCCTGCTCGCGGTGCATGTCCGCGTGGGGGTCGCCGTGCTCGGCGAGCAGGCCTGGCACGGTGCGCAGGGTGAAGTCCTCGGGTGCGACGTCCGGCAACGACTCCCACGCGAGCGGCATGGAGACCGTGGCCCCGGGCAGCCCGCGCACCGACCAGGCCGACGCGATCGTCCTGTCCCGCGCCGCCTGGTTGAAGTCGAGGAACACCCGCTCGCCGCGCTCCTCCTTCCACCAGGCCACCGTCGCCTTGTCCGGGATCCGGTCGGCGACGCGGCGGGCGATCGAGATGACGGCGCGGCGCACCTGGATGAAGTCCCACTCGGGGCGGATGGGCGCCGCCACGTGGATGCCCCGGCCGCCCGACGTCTTGGGCCACCCCGTGAGGCCGGCCTCGGCGAGCACCTCCCGCACCACGGCGGCGACGGCCACCGCGTCGGCGAAGCTCGTGCCCGGCTGCGGGTCGAGGTCGATCCGCAGTTCGTCCGGATGGTCGGTGTCCGGGGCCCGCACCGGCCACGGGTGGAAGTCGAGGGTGCCCATGTTGGCGGCCCACGCGATCGCGGCGGGCTCCGACGGCGCGAACGTGTCCGCGGTGCGCCCGCTCGGGAAGGTGACGCGCGCGGTGCGCACCCACTCCGGCGCCCCCTTCGGCAGCCGTTTGGCGAAGAACGGCTCGCCCTCCACGCCGTCGGGATACCGCTTGAGGTTGGTCGGCCGGTCCCGCAGGACCGCGATCATCGGCCCGGAGACGGCGACGTAGTACTCCATCACCTCGCGCTTGGTGATCCCGAGCGCGGGGAAGATCACCTTGTCCGGGCTGGTCAGGCGCACCTCGCGGGTGCCCTCCGGACCCGGGACCGGCACCAGCTCGACCGCCTTCGACGCCATGTCGCGCAACCTACCGGTGCAGGCCGACGAATTCCCGGATCGCGTCCGCGACCGGCGCCGGAGCGGTGGCGGGGCGGTGGCGACGTGCGGCCGACCCACGCGGCGGACCCCGCACGTCGAGGCCCGCGACGGTGCTCCTTCGCAGCGCCCTGGTCACAGGGGACGGACCCTGCCACGAGAGATCGGCGCGACGAGCGGGTCCCCGGCGCTACGCTCGGGCCATGACCCTGCCGGAGCCGCGCCACCGGGCGCCCCAGTGGGCGCGCCGGTTCGACGACGAGCTGGTCGGGCTCGACCCCGAGGACCCCGAGGCGCGCGCCTTCGCCCAGCACCTGGACCGGATGCAGCGCGACCGGCCGTCGTTCACCGTCGAGGGGTACCTGGAGGGCGTGAAGGACTTCGCCGAGTCGGCGAACCGGGCGCAGGGCGGCCGGTACTGGGCGGCCGTGGTCGTCGTGGTGCTGCTGCTCGCCGGTGTGGTGTGGGTCGTCGGCAACGCGCTGGTCTTCGTGCTCGGCACCTGGTTGTAGCGCGAAACATCCCGGCCCCGCCGTGCGTTGGAGTGAACGGCAC
Source organism: Pseudonocardia sp. NPDC049154 (assembly GCF_040648315.1). Taxonomy (NCBI): domain Bacteria; kingdom Bacillati; phylum Actinomycetota; class Actinomycetes; order Pseudonocardiales; family Pseudonocardiaceae; genus Pseudonocardia; species Pseudonocardia sp. NPDC049154. The sequence goes on along the minus strand of NZ_JBEZDN010000207.1, from coordinate 5,550 downwards.
CCCGTGCCGGGAAGGGTTAGCGTGACGACATGGGTCTGTTCAGCAAGGAGTCCGGGTCGCGGGAGACGGCGGAGCCGGCGGCGCAGGAGCCGGCACCGACCGTCGTGAAGTCCGACGAGGAGTGGCGGGCCCAGCTCAGCCCCGCCGAGTACCAGGTCCTGCGGCAGGCGGGCACCGAGCGGCCCTTCGTGGGTGAGTACACCGACACGAAGACGATCGGCGTGTACAAGTGCCGTGCCTGCGGCGCCGAGCTGTTCCGCAGCGAGACCAAGTTCGAGTCGCACTGCGGGTGGCCGTCCTTCTACAAGCCGGAGGACGCGGCCGTGGTCGAGCGGGCGGACACCTCGCTCGGGATGCGCCGGGTCGAGGTGCTGTGCGCGGCCTGCCACAGCCACCTGGGCCACGTGTTCGAGGGCGAGGGCTACCCCACGCCCACGGACCTGCGCTACTGCATCAACTCGATCTCGATGACGCTGGAGCCCGCCGAGTAGGCCACGGCGGACCCGCGGACACGGAAGGCCCCGCACCCCACGAGGTGCGGGGCCTTCCCCGTGTCCCGGGGGCTCAGGGCAGGGTCGCGACCAGGTCGCCGACCTGTACCCGCGGGCCGGTGTAGAAGGGGATCTCCTCCCGGACGTGCCGGCGCGCCTCGGTCCCGCGGAGATGCCGCATGAGGTCGACGATCCGGTGCAGCTCGTCCGCCTCGAAGGCGAGGATCCACTCGTAGTCGCCGAGGGCGAAGGCGGGCACGGTGTTGGCCCGCACGTCCGGGTAGTCCCGCGCCTCCTTGCCGTGGTCGGCGAGCATCGTGCGGCGCTCGTCGTCCGGCAGCAGGTACCACTCGTAGCTACGGACGAAGGGGTACACGCAGACGTACTTCTTGGGGTCCTCGCCGGCGAGGAAGGCCGGGATGTGGCTCTTGTTGAACTCGGCCGGGCGGTGCAGCGCGACCTGGCTCCAGACCGGGACGGACGCGCGGCCGAGGGCGGTCTCGCGACGGAGGTCCGCGTAGGCCGCCTGCAGCGCCTCGAGGTTGTCCGCGTGCCACCAGATCATGTAGTCCGCGTCCGCCCGCACGCCCGCGAGGTCGTAGACCCCGCGCACCACGACGCCCTTGCCCTCGAGGGCCTCCACGAACTCGGCGGCCTGGGTGGCCGCGCCGGAGCGCTCCTCGCCCAGCTTCCCGGGTTCCACCCGGAAGACCGACCACATGGTGTAGCGGATCGTCGCGTTCAGCTCGGCGTAGTCGAGGCGGGCCATGCGTCCATGCTGCCACGCGGGTCCGTGCCGCCGTTCGAGGTCCCCACCACTCCGGCCAGCCGTTCCGCGGCCGCCCGGGCGGTGCCGACACACGCCGGCACGCCGACCCCGTGCAGGGCCGCGCCGACGACCTCCAGGCCCGGGACCGGGGCCACGGCGGCCTCGAGCGCGGCGACCCGGGCCAGGTGACCGGGCGCGTACTGCGGCAGGCCGCCGCCCCAGCGCTGGACGTGCACCGCGACGGGCTCGGCGGTGATCCCGTGCAACGTCACCAGGTCGGCGCGGGCGCGCGCGACCAGCTCCGCCTCGTCGACCTGGAGGGTGGCGGCCTCGCCGAAGCGCCCGAGGGAGACCCGGAGCCGGACCAGGCCGTCGGGCGAGACGTGTGCCCACTTGGCCGACGAGTGCGTGGCCGCCTTGATCGTCAGCGGCTCGTCCGCCGCGACCAGGACCCCGGACGTGTCCGGTCCGGTGATCCCGCGGAACGCGAAGGCGATCACGACGGACGACGCGAGCTCGATCCCCTCGACCGCGGCCGCCGCGTCCGGCACGGGCTCCGCGAGGAGCTTCCGCACGGCGGGAGCCGGGACGGCGAGGACCACCGCGTCGACGTCGAGGGCCTCGGGGGCGGTCGTCGGGCCGAGCACGAGTCGCCAGCCGCGCCCGCGGCGTTCCAGCTCCCGGACGGTGGTGCCCAGCCGCAGCTCGGCGCCCGACGCGGCGCGCAGGGCGTCGAGCAGCACGCCGTAGCCCCCGCGGACGGCGCCGAACACCGGTCCGCCCGCCTGCCCGGACACGCGCGGCCCGCCCGACTCCCGATCCGCGACGGGCGCGGGCGGGGCAGCACGGGTCGCGGCCTCCGTGAGCGACGGGGCGCCCGCGTCGAGCGCGGCGGCGAGGGCGGGCACGGTGGCGCGCAGGCCGAGCGCGTCGACCCGCCCGGCGTACACGCCGCCGAGCAGCGGGTCGGTGAGCCTCGCGGGGACCTCGGGGCCGAACCGCTCCCGCAGCAGGACGCCCAGGGCGGCGTCCTGGCCGGGCTCCCAGTCCAGCGGCCGCCGCGGTTCCGCGGCCGCAGCGGCCAGGCCGGCCTCCGAGAGCACGCCGGCCAGCTGCGCCCCGGCCGTCGGGACGCCCATGAGGGTGCCGCCCGGCATGCCGACCGTGCGGCCGCCCGCGCGGATGGTGGGCCGGGCCCCGGTGGGGTGCACCACCTCGCCGGCGAGCCCGAGCTCGGCCAGCAGCGCCGGGACCTCCGGGCGGCGGGCGAGGAAGGCCTCGGCGCCGACGTCGAACGGGCGCCCCGCGAGGTCCACGGTCCGCAGCACGCCGCCGATCCGGTCCGACCGCTCGACCACGACGATCCGGGCCCGCGGACCGAGCAGGACGCGCAGCCGGTGGGCCGCGGCGAGGCCCGAGACCCCGGCCCCGACGACCGCGACCGACGGGGCGACCGTCGGCGCCACTAGAGCGAGTGCACCAGCTCGACGGTCCGGGTGATCATGTCCGGGTCGGTGCCCGGGAGCACCCCGTGGCCCAGGTTGAACACGTGCCCGGGGGCGCGGGCGCCCTCGGCGGCGATCCGCCGGACCTCCTCCTCGACGGAGGCGAGGTCCGCGAACAGCAGCGCGGGGTCGAGGTTGCCCTGCACCGGCACCCGGCCGCCGGCCCGGCGGGCGGCGACGTCGAGCGGGGTGCGCCAGTCGACGCCGATGACGTCCGCACCCGCCTCGGTCATCGCGCCCAGCAGCTCGGCCGTGCCGACGCCGAAGTGGAAGCGCGGGATGCCGGCCCCGGCGACCCGGGACAGCACGGCCGCCGAGTGCGGCAGCACGTAGCGCCGGTAGTCCCGCTCGGACAGCGCGCCCGCCCAGGAGTCGAACAGCTGCACGGCGTCGACCCCCGCGGCGATCTGCGCCTCCAGGAAGGTCGCGGTGATCTCGGCGAGGTGCGCCATCAGCGCGTGCCACACGTCCGGCGCGGCGTGCATCAGCGCCTTGGTGCGCTCGTGGTTGCGGCTCGGCCCGCCCTCCACGAGGTACGACGCCAGGGTGAACGGCGCGCCGGCGAAACCGATCAGCGGCGTCTCCCCCAGCTCCCGCAGGAGCAGCCCCACCGCGTCCGTGACCGGCTCGACCTGGCCGGGGTGCAGCGTGGGCAGCCCCGCGACGTCGGCCGCCGTGCGGACGGGCGACGCGACGACGGGCCCGGTGCCGGGCACGATGTCGACCGCGATCCCGGCCGCGTAGAGCGGGACGACGATGTCGGAGAACAGGATCGCGGCGTCCACCCCGTGCCGGCGGACCGGCTGCATCGTGATCTCGCAGGTGAGGTCCGGGGTCAGGCAGGACTGCAGCATCCCCGTGTCCGCCCGCAGCGCCCGGTACTCCGGCAGCGATCGCCCGGCCTGGCGCATGAACCAGACCGGCAGCCGCTCCGGGCGCTCGCCGCGCGCCGCGGCGAGGAACGCGGACTCGGGCAGCGACCGCCGGGTGGGCACGGTGGTGAGCGGGTTCATCACACCCCATCGTCCCACGTCCGCCGGACGCGACGCAGATCGACCCGATCGGAGAGCGGCGCGCCTGTTTCCGCCGGTCCCGCCGCCGACCTACAGTCCCGCCCCGTGCCCGATCCCGCCGTCCCACCACCGCTGTTCCGCCGCGCGGTCGACTCCCTCGCGGCCGTCCGGCCCCGACCCGAGCTGGTGGTCCGCTCGCTCGAGGCGCCGCCGCGGCTGGCGCCCTACAGCTGGGCGACGAGCGTCGAGGCCGACATCGTCCACCGCGGCGACGGCACGGACGACCTGGACGAACCCGACACGTCCGGCCGGTTGATCCTGCTGCACGACCCCGCCGGGCAGGAGGCCTGGGAGGGCGAGTTCCGGCTCGTCTGCTTCGTGCAGGCGCGGCTCGAGCGCGAGCAGCTGGGCGACGAGATGCTCCCCGTCGTCGCCTGGTCCTGGCTGACCGAGGCGCTCGCCGACCTCGGCGGCCGGCACACCGCGCTCGGCGGGACCGTGACGCAGACCTCCTCGGTGCGCTTCGGCGACATCGCCGGACCCAAGCGGGACGACGACGTCGAACTCCGGGCCTCCTGGACCCCACTCGAACCCGATGGGGACCTTGCGGCACACGCGGAGGCGTTCTGCACACTGGTGGCCACCGCTGCGGGACTTCCGCCGGTGGGAGTTCGGACGCTTGCGCGGCGAAGTGTGTGAGTGGGGAGCGAAGGTGCTGGTCACGGCGCGGGTACGGAGCGTTGATCACCCGACTGGGCGCATCACCGTCGACAAGGCTGTAACTTTCACCCGGAGAAGTTCGATCGGATACACGACGTTAGACCGCTTGGGGGGCTACAGTTCCTCCACGACACCTCCTCGGGCGGTCGGGCGCAACTCTCCGTCCCACCGGGGTCCCGGTGTTGGTCGGGGGGCAACGACCGACTCCAGGGAGGTAGTGACGTGGCCGTAGTAGGCCAGGGCACACCCTTGCGCGGCACTCCTGGTGCCGTGCTTCAGCCCGCGATGGTTCCTCATCCGCGGGAAGAGCAGTTCACCGTGTTGGTCGTCGACGACCACCCGCTCCTGCGGGAGGCCATCGCGGCGCGCTTGCGCTCGATGGGCGCCGGAACCGTCCACGAGGCGGCCTCGGTGGCCGAGGCGCGGGCGCGCGCCCAGGCCAACGGGCCGTGCGATCTCGCGATCCTCGACCTGGGGCTGCCGGACGGCAGTGGCCTCGACCTGGTCACCGAGCTCCGCCAGCTGGGCTGGAACCGGCTCGTCGTACTGGCGTCCTCGGACGACCCGTACGCCGTCCGTTCGGCCTTCCAGGCCGGGGCGCAGGCGTACCTGCTGAAGTCCGCCTCGCCCGCCGTCGTCACCGACGGTGTCAAGCGGGTGCTCGACGGCGGGGTCTACGCCGACCCGACCGTCGCGCCGCTGCTGGCGACGGGCACCCGGGTGCCGGGTACCGACAACACCCCGCGGGAGCTGTCGGCCCGCGAGGTCGAGGTGCTCCAGCTGGTGGCGGACGGGCAGTCGAACAAGGAGATCGGCGAGGCGCTGAGCCTGTCCGCGCTGACCGTCAAGAGCCACCTCTCGCGGATCGGGCGCAAGCTCGGCACCGGGGACCGGGCCCAGATGGTTGCGCTGGCGATGAGAGCCGGGGTCATCCGCTGACACTGCACGGCTCGGGGGGCGGGCCGGCGCCGCGGGACGCGGCGGCCGGCCCCTCCGCCGTGCCCCGGGACGGGGCCGGGGCGGGATCGGGATCCGGCCCGGGGGGCGCGGCG
>NZ_JBEZDN010000206.1:0-7875 GCF_040648315.1 Pseudonocardia sp. NPDC049154 | reverse complement strand
CGGCGCGGGCCCGGCCCGCCGGGCCCCGGCGGCCGCGACCGCCGTGGCCCCGACGAGCACACCCGACGCAACGGCGTAGGTCGCGTCGAGCGCGAACGCGAGCCCCGTGTGGATCGACCCGAGCTGGGCCGCCAGCAGCACCAGCAGCAGCGCTCCCGGCACGGCCGACCAGCGGGTCCCGAGCAGGGCCGCGGCCACCAGGGCGAGCACCACGTGCGCGACGGTGCCGAGCACCGACACCGATCCCGTGAGGTGCGTGATCTCGGCCGCGGCGGCCACGACGCCCGCCGCGACCCACGCCGTCACCAGCAGCCCGCGCGGGGCGTGCCCGCCGACCAGGCCGCGGGAGGAGCCCTGCGGTGCGCGCCGGCCGAGCAGACCGTGCACCAGGGCGATCCCGCCCGCCAGCGCCGTCCCCGCCAGCAGGGCCACGCGCAGCAGCACCACCGCCGGACCGGGCTGTTCCCCCAGCGCCGCTGCCGCACGCGCGGCGGGGGTCACGACCGTGGGTCCGGCGAGGGCGGTGCCCCCGCTCGCCACGAGGGCGAGCGGGAGCACCACCAGGCCGGCGGCGGCCGCCCGGCCGCGGCGCACCAGGGCGCGCCGCGACCGGGAGACCCGGTGCCGGGTGTTACTTGATGTCGGCATCGTTCGCCACGAACAGCATCGAGTGGGGCTTCGCGTTGCCGAAGGAGCCGTGCGGCCAGCTCTCCCGGTTGAACGAGATGCAGGTGTCACCCGTGTTCTCGTCCTTGAAGTCCTCGTCGAGCTTCAGCTCGCCGTCCTTGGCGATGTCCACGAGGCAGACCTTGTGGTCACCGTCGGTGCCGGTGCGGGCCACGAAGTAGTTGGTGGTCGCCAGGCGCTTCGGCTGGTCGGTCTCGTGGTAGAAGCCGTCGTCACCCAGCTCGAGGTTGTCCAGGGCGCCCCAGTGCGGGCCGCCTGCGGCCTTGCCGGGGTTGATGACCTGGTGCCCCTTGAGCGTCGGGCAGTCGGACTCCGCGCCACCGGCGGCGATCTCGTCGGTGGTGTCGATCGAGCAGGTCGCCTTGTCGCCGGCCTCGACCAGCTTCTCGATGTCGAGCGCGATCACACCGCCGGCGGTGCCGGGGTCGTCCTTGCCCAGCGCGCCGGGCTTGCGGCCGATGATGGCGTGGTACAGCGTCTTGTCGTCCGGGCTGGTCTGCAGCCACCCGCCGTTGGAGCTCGGACCACCGTTGTCACCGGCGGCCGGGTCGAGCTCCTTCACCGCGGCGGAGAGGTCGTAGATCTCCTTCCACTCCGGCTCGGGCGCGGTGATGTCCGGCGTGTAGAACAGCGCGCCACCCTGCATGGTCTGGGCGAAGGCGCCCTTGTGACCCGGCAGGTTGGTCACCGTGGTCTCCATCGCCGCACGGTTCTCGTTGTGCAGCGGGTCCTGGCCGTTGGACCGCGGACCGGTCGGCAGGTACGACACCGACTTGACCTTGGGGTGGTTCAGGTCGGAGATGTCCCAGGTCCGGACCGTCGGCCGGCGCAGGTACGGGGACGGCGCCTTGACCGGGTCGAGGATGATCGTCCGCGGCTCGGCGTAGTCACTCGTGACCATCGTGTTCAGGTCCTCGCGGACCTGGATGCCGTGCGGGTTGGCGCAGCTGGGCTGGCCGAGCGCCGGCATGTTGAGGCACTGCGTCGGGTCCTCCGGCGTGGTGGTCGCGGCCGGGGCCTCGACCAGCTTCTGCCCGTCCGGACCGAACCGGACGACCTCGCCCGGCGTGCCCGCGAACCCGTTGCCGGTGCGGACCTCACCGTTGGAGTAGGTGCAGGGACCCGGGACGACCGGGCCGCCCATGTAGGTCCCGTAGGCCGTTCCATCGTTCAGAACCCAGTACGCGTCCGGCACCGACCCGCAGAGGGTTTGGCTGGGGAGGCTGATGCCGGAGAGCTTGAGCTCCGGCAGCGCGGACACGTCGAAGACATAGGTGGCCGCCGAGTAGAGGCCACCCGCGTAGATCTTGTCGCCCTTGCGCCACGAGTACTGCATGTGGTGCGGCTCGTTCTCGACCAGCGGGCCGACGGTCGCCGTGTTGACGACCTTGCCGTAGCTGGGCGAGCCCTTGGTGACGTCCACGACCGCCATGAAGTCCGGGCCCGGCAGGGCGTTGCGGACCTTGTCGGTCGGGTTCGTCAGGGACCCGGGCAGGTTCTTGACGTCGGGGACCACCGTGTCGGCGACGTTCTCGTCACCGGCCCACACGACCATGTACTCCGGTCGCGTGGACGCGCCGCGCGAGTCCTCGGCGGCGTCGGTGTCGATGTTGTTCTCGACCCAGTAGTCCTTGCCGTCGGCCCCCTTCACGGCGGACTTGACGGTCTCGACGTCGGCGTACGCGTCGCCGCCCGGCAGGGTGGTCACCCCGGCGACGACGCCCAGGGCCAGGAGCCCGAGCAGGATCTTCTTCGGTGCGCGCATCCCGGCCTCAGCTCGGCAGCAGTCGGCTGGGCGCGCCCACGGCCGACTGGGTCAGCCCGGCGATCGGGACGCCGGCGGGGGCGAAGTCACGGCCCTGGTCGAGCAGGTCGCCGCCCTCGAACGCCGTGTACGACGGCTCCACGTACGGCGCCTCCGGCGCGGGCGCCGGCTCCTCGTCGTAGTGGGCCGTGAGCAGCGGCGCGAGGTCCGGCACCAGGTCCGGGGTGGCGGCCTGGGCCGGCCCGCTGAGGCCGACCACGGCGGCGCCCGCCAGGGTCGCGGACCCGGCGAGCCGGGTCAGTGCCGACCGTGGTGGTCGGTATCGGTGTCGCGGCACGACAGTGTCTCCACTTCTTCTCATCTGGGGAGCGGACGGCGGCGGACCGGCACCCGGGGACCTGCCGGCAGGTCCGATGTGGACGGACCTGCGACGGTGGGGCGGGCAGCGGTGGGCACGGCCTGGTGCACCGTCCGACGGACGGGCCGGGGTCGGGTCGACGGGGCGGTCCGACAGGGCCCGGTCCGGCGGCCCGGTGGGGCGGCACCCGCGCCGCTCGACGGCCGTGTCGGGGACGACGGCCGGCGGGGACCGGACGGGCCGGGCGGGCGGGGACGGGCGGTGCGCCGGAGCGAGGGTCGGCGAGGCGGTGGCCCGGGACGGGCCCGGGCCTCAGCTCACCGTCGCGCTACACAGCGCGCTCGCCACGCGACGCAGATCGACGTGACGTCGATAGGCGAAGCGGTCGGTGAGGCGCATGGCCGGAACTGTGTCATCCGGACGGAGCAGTGGAGATCACCGGGTCGGACAGAGCGTCGTCCCACGGCCGTTCCGGACCCATTTCGGACCCTTTTCCGTGGCCCAGGTCACTCGTTTCCGCGGTTCATCAGCGCCGGAACGGGTCCGGCGCTGCGTGTGACACGGGCCGGATTCTTCACGCGATCGTGTCGGTCGGACCGGGAACCGATCACCTGTCAGCGGCTCGACCTGGCAGTTCTCCGACGCCCTCCCCGACCGGGTGACAGTGCTCCTTCCCGCATTCATGGACGCAGAGTGACCAGCGGTCCCGGTCCGGGGGAAACGGGGCGGAAATGCCGCGGAAATGGAGCGGCCCGCCCCGAAGATCGGACATTCGACGCCGAAATGAGACTCCTGCGACGGCAATGTCCGGTCATTCCGGCGGCGGTTTCCGCGGCCCGGATCACACTTGACCGTTCCGCGGATCGGCACCTACCGTCGTCGTCAGGTCAAGAGCGCCAGCGCCAAGCCCCGGCTCGCTGGCCGGCAACCCTCCTCCGCGGTGGGGTGCTCCGGGTGACGACCGGGCCGCCGCGGACCCGCGGCCGGCAAGCGCGGACCCTTCCGTCCGGCACCTCGTGCCGAACCGGGTCCTGAGTGATCCGGGAGGATCCACGATGTCCGACGTCCGCACTCAGGTCGACTGGGCGCCGCTCTGCACCGAGGCCCCGGGCTGCACCGCCGCGGAGGAGCCCACGCGCACCGCGACCCGGACCACCACGACGGTCACGCCGGTCACGGCCCCGGCACCCACGCCCCTGCCGGAGCTCGTCGGCACCGGGATCCCCGTCCCGCTGGTCGACGGCCGCACCGTGCCGTACGCGAACCTCGACCTCGCCGCGAGCGCCCCCGCCCTGCGCGCGGTCGCCGACCACGTGGCCGAGCTCCTCCCCTACTACTCGAGCGTGCACCGCGGCGCCGGCTACGCCTCGCAGGTCTGCACCTCGGTCCTCGAGGGCGCCCGGGACACCGTGGCCCGGTTCGTCGGGGCGCGCGCCGACGACGTCGTCGTGTTCACCCGCAACACCACGGACGCGCTCAACCTGCTCGCCGGCGCGGTTCCCGGCTCGACGCTCTGCCTCGACGTCGAGCACCACGCCACGCTGCTCGCCTGGCGCGGCACCGACCACCGCGTGCTGCGGGCGCCGGAGACCGTCGGCGAGACGCTCGACCTCCTGCGGGACGCGCTGACCGCCGAGCGGACCGCCCTGCTGGCGATCACCGGCGCCTCCAACGTCACCGGCGAGATCCTGCCGATCGACGAGATCTGCGCGATCGCGCACGCCGCGGGCACCCGGGTGGTGCTCGACGCCGCCCAGCTCGCCCCGCACCGCCGGGTCGACATCGCGAAGTCCGGTGTGGACTACGTGGTGCTGTCCGGCCACAAGCTCTACGCCCCCTACGGCGCCGGCGCGCTGATCGGGCGGCGGGACTGGCTCGACGTCGCCGCCCCGTACCTCGCCGGCGGCGGCGCGGTCCGCTCGGTCGGCGTCGAGGACCGCACCGCCGAGGTCAGCTGGGCCCCGGCGCCGCACCGGCACGAGGCCGGCACGCCGAACGTCCTCGGTGCCGCCGCCATCGCCGCCGCCTGCCGCGCGCTGGACCCGGTGATCGACGAGGTCGCCCCCGCGCACGAGCGCGCCCTGCTCGCGCGCCTGGTCAGCGGGCTGTCCGGGATCGCCGGCGTCCGTCCGCTGCGGATCTGGGCGGACGCGCCGGACCGGGTCGCGGTCGCCTCCTTCACCGTCACCGACGTCCCTGCCGGGCTCGTCGCCGCGGCGCTGTCCGCCGAGCACGGCATCGGGGTGCGCGACGGCCGCTTCTGCGCCCACCCGCTGCTCGCCCGCCTCGCCGGCGGTGCGGACGCGGTGCGCGTCAGCCTCGGCCTCAGCACGTCCGACGAGGACGTCGACCGGCTGGTCGAGGCCGTCCGTGCGGTCGCGACCGCGGGTCCGCAGTGGGACTACCGGGAGATCGACGGCCGCTGGACCCCGACCCCGGACCCCCGTGACCTCGACCCGCTGAAGCTCGGCGGGGTCGCGGCGGCCGGCGGGGCGGCCTGCGGGCACTGAGCGACCCGGTCCGCCCGTCGCCGAGCGGCGGGGCCCACCGCTCGGCCTGTGCGGTCGGGTGGACGGGCGCACCGTCGGCGCGTCACCGTCGTTTTCCCGCAGGCGTGGGTGGTACACCACCGCGGGCGACGACCGGGTCGCGGCGAGCACGGAGAGTTGATGTCAGACGACGCAGCGCTGTCCGAGGGACAAGCCGGGGAGACCGGGGACCTCGCGGGGCAGCAGCCCCACGAGCCCAGCGAGATCACCTACGCGGAGCACCTCCATCCCGCGCGCCCACGCACGCTCCGCCATCGCGCCCGGGCCAAGTCACCCGTCGTCCGGCGGTCGGTGGCGAAGGACGGCGCGGCGACCGGGGAGAACCCCGCCTACGTCTCCTGGCTGCTCAGCCAGTCGATGCTCGCGGACTCCAACGAGATCGCCCGGCAGTTCTCCGGCCAGGGCACGATGTGGCAGAACCCCTTCGCCGACCCCGGCCCGCGCCAGGCCGTCGAGTCCGCGTCCGTGTGGTTCACGGCCTACCCGATCTCCCTGATCACCCGGCCCGGACAGTCCTTCCTGGCCTCGCTGGGCGACGAGGCGCTCTGGAACGCCTTCTGCACGATCGGCATCGAGGCGATCCACACCGGACCGGTCAAGCGCGCGGGGGGCATCTCGGGCTGGCAGTACACGTCCAGTGTCGACGGGCACTTCGACCGGATCGGCACGGAGATCGACCCGGCCTTCGGCACCGAGGCCGAGTTCCGCGCGATGTGCGGCATGGCCACGTGGTCCGGCGGCACGATCATCGACGACATCGTGCCCGGCCACACCGGCAAGGGCGCCGACTTCCGGCTCGCCGAGATGAAGTACGCCGACTACCCCGGCATCTACCACATGGTGGAGATCGAGGAGGAGGACTGGAACCTCCTGCCGGAGGTGCCGCCGGGCCGGGACTCGGTGAACCTCGACGTGCCCACCGAGGAGGCGCTGGAGAAGGCCGGGTACATCATCGGCCGGCTGCAGCGGGTGATCTTCTACGCCCCGGGCGTCAAGGAGACGAACTGGAGCGCGTCCAAGCCGGTGGTCGGCGTCGACGGCGTGGCCCGGCGCTGGGTGTACCTGCACTACTTCAAGGACGGCCAGCCCTCGATCAACTGGCTCGACCCGTCGTTCGCGGGGATGCGCCTGGTGATCGGCGACGCCGTGCACTCGCTGGCCGACCTTGGCTCCGGGGCGCTGCGGCTCGACGCCAACGGCTTCCTCGGCGTCGAGAAGAGCGCCGAGGGCATGCCGGCCTGGTCCGAGGGGCACCCGCTCTCCTCCGCGGCCAACCACCTCATCGCCAGCATGGTGCGCAAGCTGGGCGGGTTCACCTTCCAGGAGCTGAACCTGACGATCGACGACATCCGCGCCACCTCCGAGGCCGGCCCGGACCTGTCCTACGACTTCGTCAACCGCCCCGCCTACCACCACGCGCTGGTCACCGGGGACACCGAGTTCCTGCGGCTGACCCAGCGGACCTCGATCGAGCTGGGGGTCGACCCGGCCGGGCTGGTGCACGCCCTGCAGAACCACGACGAGCTGACCTACGAGCTCGTGCACTGGGCCACCGGGCACCGCGACGACGTCTACTCGTTCGCCGGCGAGGAGCTCACCGGCGAACAGCTCGCCGAGCGCGTGCGCGCGGACCTCACCGCCGCGCTGACCGGCGACAACGCGCCGTACAACCGGGTGTTCACCACCAACGGCATCGCCTGCACCACGGCGACCGTCATCGCCGCGACGCTCGGGCTGTCCTCGCTCGACGCGATCACGGACGAGGACGTCCCCGAGATCATGCGGGTGCACCTGCTGCTGGCGATGTACAACGCCCTGCAGCCCGGGGTCTTCGCCCTCTCCGGCTGGGACCTCACGGGCATGCTCACCCTGCCGGCCGACGAGGTCGCCGAGCTGATCGCCGAGGGCGACACCCGCTGGATCCACCGCGCCGCACACGACCTCATGGGCACCGCCCCGCACGCCGTGAAGTCGGCGTCCGGAATGCCGCGCGGCCGCTCGCTCTACGGGTCGTTGCCGGAGCAGCTGGAGGACGAGCGCAGCTTCGCCCGCCAGCTGCAGGCCATCCTGGCCGTCCGGTCCCGGTACGGGATCGCGGTGGCGCGGCAGGTCGACATCCCGGACGTCTCGCACCGCGGCATGCTCGTGCTGGTCCACGAGCTCGACCCGGGCGAGGACGGCGGCCGCCGGATGCACGTCACCGTGCTGAACTTCGCCGCCGAGGCCGTGACCGGCACCGTGCGCTCCGAGTACCTCGTCCCCGGCAGCCGGGTCACCGACATGTTCACCGACAAGGAGTGCGGCGTCGTCGACGACCTGCACGCCTTCGTGGTGGAGCTCGAGCCGCACCAGGGGCACTCGCTGCTGCTGGAGGTGCCCGCCGAAGACCCGCACTGACGCGCCCGTGCGCGGTAAGTGGTGCCAGAGCACCACTTACCCCGCCCGGGGGCGGGCTGGGGCGGGGGACGCGGCGGTCATCAGGGGGGGAGGGGGGAGTCAGGGGGCGGTCTCGCTGC
>NZ_JBEZDN010000205.1:0-8273 GCF_040648315.1 Pseudonocardia sp. NPDC049154 | reverse complement strand
CGGCGCTGCGCACGGCCAGGCCGGTCTCGTCGCGACGCTTCAGCCCGGCCACCCGGACCATGTCCACCGCCGTGCCCGCCGGGTTCGTGGAGGCCTGGCGCGCGGCCAGCGGCGCCGCGCCCGTCCCCGTCGTCGCCGGGCCGGGGGTCGTGACCGCCGACGGCGGGACCGTGATCGGGCGGGACGCGACCACGGGCGCCGAACGCTGGCGGTACACCCGGGACCGGCCGCTGTGCACGGTCGCCGAGGGCTTCGGCCGGGCGCTCGCGCTCTACCAGGACGACTCCGGCGAATGGTGCAGCGAGCTGACGGCGCTCGACGCGGACCTCGGCACCCGCGGGCCGGCCGCGAACCTCGACGTCCGGCCCGGAGCGCGTCTGCTCGCCGCCGGCAGCGTGGTCTCGGCCAACAGCCGGGACTACATCGAGACGATGCGGTCGGACCTGGTCACGACCGCCCAGTACGGCGCCGTCGTCGCGCCCGCCCAGCCGGGCCGCCAGCCGCGGCCGGGGTGCAGCTACACCTCGCTCGCCCTGGGCAGCGGGAGGCTTGGCGTGCTCGAGAACTGCGCCGCCGACAGTGGGGACCGGCTCACCGTGCTGCGCCCCGACGGCTCCGGCGACGCCGACACCCCCAACGTCGAGTTCTCCACGCAGCTCTCCGCCCGCGGCGCGCAGCTGCTCGCCGTGTCGGCGGACCGGGAGGCCGTGCTGCTGCCCGGGCCGCCGGAGCTGCAGATCCTCGACCGCAGCGGCAACCAGGTGGGCCTGATCGGGCTGGACGTCCCGGAGTCCGAGATCGCCCCGCCGGCGGACGGGATCGGCGCCACCGCGAGCGACACCGCCCGCACGTACTGGTGGAGCGGCTCGCGGACGATCGCGCTGGACCGGACCGGCCTCGCGCCCGTCTGGACGCTGCGCGGCACGCTCGGCCCCGGCACGGCCTACGCGGGCGGCTGGCTGGTGCCGGTCGAGGCGGGGATCGCCGTCGTCGACCCGCTGCGCGGCACGGTCGAGCGGACGATCCCGGTGGACCGCGGCGGGTACACCGGGAAGGTCCTGCTCGCCGCCCAGGGCGGGATGCTCTACGAGCAGCGCGGGAGCGAGCTCGTGGCGCTGCGCCCGGTCTAGAACTCCTCGTAGGTCTCCGGGTCCTGGTCCCAGATCCGACCGGGCTCGAGTGCGGACAGGGCCGCCACCTCGTCGTCGGAGAGCTCGAAGCCGAAGAGGTCGAGGTTGGTCCGCTGGCGCTCCGGATCCGCCGACTTGGGGATCGGGACCACGCCCAGCTGCACGTGCCACCGCAGGATCGCCTGCGCCGGTGTGACGCCGTGGGCCTCGGCGATGCGCACGACGGTCGGCTCGGCAAGCAGCTCGCCGCGGCCCATCGGGCTCCAGCTCTCGGTGACGACGCCGAGCTCGGCGTGCACCTCCCGCAGCGCGGCCTGCGGGAAGTACGGGTGCATCTCGACCTGGTTCATCACCGGCACCACGCCGGTCTCGTCGACCAGCCGGCGCAGGTGGGCCTCGGTGAAGTTCGAGACGCCGATCGACCGGACCAGCCCCTCCTCGCGCAGCCGGATCATCGCCTTCCAGCTGTCCACGTACTTGTCCAGGCGCGGCAGCGGCCAGTGGATGAGGTAGAGGTCGACGTAGTCCAGGCCGAGGTTGTCGAGGGACTCCTGGAAGCCCTTGAGGGTCTCGTCGTAGCCGTGGTGGCGGCCGGCGAGCTTGGTCGCGACGAGGATGTCCTCGCGCGGCAGGTCGTACTCGCGGACGGCGCGCCCGACACCCTGCTCGTTCTCGTACCGCAGCGCGGTGTCGAGGAGCCGGTAGCCGGCGTCGAGGGCGGAGATCGCCGTGGTCCGGGAGTCGTCGCCGGCGTGGGGGTAGGTGCCGAATCCGACCGCCGGCACCTCGCGGCCGTCGAGCATCGTGAGCGAGGGGACCGTCATGAAACGACAGTATGTCAGGACAAACGAAGCCGCGAGACCTTGCGCGTCCTCAAGACTGACGACGGCGGCTCGTTGAACGAAACGGACCAGTATGAACGCCCGATGAGAGCAGTGTGACCACCTCGTTCCCGCGCTCGTCAACCCGCTCCGGCCGGCACACCGCCACCGGTCGCGGCCCCTCCCGCCCGACCTCGACAACCGGTGCCTGGGTCACCGGCCGGCACGCCGCCCGCCCCACCACCCCGGCTACCCGTCCGGAGACGCCGCCCGCCGCCCCCGCGCAGCCCGGCATGCCGGTGCGACCGCGAACGCCGTACCCGCCCCGCCCCGCCGTCCCGATGCAGCGCACCAGCGGGCAGTACCCGCTGCCGCCCCGGACCGGGTCGTACGCGGGGTCGGGCGGTGGGCACATGGCGCTCCCGGTCGCGCCGGCCATGGCGCCGTACGGCCCCTACGCCGCCTCCGCA
Organism: Pseudonocardia sp. NPDC049154; assembly: GCF_040648315.1. Lineage (NCBI taxonomy): Bacteria > Bacillati > Actinomycetota > Actinomycetes > Pseudonocardiales > Pseudonocardiaceae > Pseudonocardia > Pseudonocardia sp. NPDC049154. The sequence goes on along the minus strand of NZ_JBEZDN010000205.1, from coordinate 5,852 downwards.
GCGATGGCTGCGGCCATGCCCGCGGTGGGGTCGGCGACGCCGGCGCCGGCGATGTCCGCGTGCACGGCGCCCGGAGCGGCGATGCTCGCGGCTGGGCCGGCGATGCCCGTCCCGAACCCTGCGTGGCCCGTGCCCGTGTCGGGTCAGATGCCCACTCCGATGCCCACGGTGGCCGCCCGGGAGGCCCGCAACGGCCTCGGCCTCGCCGCCGTGATCCTGGGCCCGATCGCGATCCTGTTCGGCCTGGTCCCGCTGACCGGGTTCGTCGCGATCGTCCTCGGGATCGTGGGCCTGGCCCTCGGGCTCGCCGGGATCGGCCGGCTCCGCAAGGGCCGGGCCACGAACACGATCGGCACCGCGGTCGGTGTCGCCCTGTCCGCGATCGGCCTGGCGATGGGGATCTACGGCATGGCCGTGCTCTTCCAGGCCACGAACCAGCTGGTCGACGACCTGAACAGCATCCCTGCGCCGCCCTCGGTCTCCGTCCCGGCCACCTGACCCGCCTTCCCCCTGCGCCGCACCGGGCCGCAGGTGGTCACGCACGAACGGCCCGGTGTCCCGATGCGCCCCGCGCGGCCCCCGCCCGCGCGGGGCGCCCGCGTACCCGCCCGCGCCCGGCGGAGTGCGACGATCACCGCCCACCCGAGGGACCGTCAAGGTGGCCCGAGCGCTCTGCGAACGGCACGGGCCGCTCAGAACAACCAGTACCCCCCGAGCACCCCGGCGGCGATCGCGACCACCAGCCAGGCGGCGAGGGCGCCGGCGCGCCCGTCCCGCCGGTCGGCCACCACCTGCGCGACGACGGCGGCGGCCGCGGCCAGGCCGTGCCCGACGAGCATCCCCGTCCCCGGCCCTGCGGAGCCGGTCCGGGTGGTGAAGGCCCAGCCCGCCAGCAGGACCACGAACAGCCCGACCAGCCCGGCCGCCAGGACCCCGGAGGTGCCGCGCAGCACGCGTCCGGGCAGGCCCCGCCCCCGGCCCGCCCGGGCCCGCGCGGCCGTCACGGGACCAGGTCGTCCCACGGCGCCGCCGGCGGCCCGGCGGCCTGCCCCTCGGGGCAGTGGCGGCGGACGTCGCAGGCGGCGCACCGGGAGCCCGGGCGCGGCGGGAAGAGGGTGTCGGGCTCGCCGCCGGCGACGAGCGCGTCAGCGGCGTCGGCGGCCTCGAGGGCACCGCGCTCGGCCCGCGAGACGTGCCCGGCCAGGGAGGCCTCGTCGTGCTCCCAGGCGGCGACCCGGCCGGTCGGCAGGTGGTGCAGCTCGACACGCCGGCAGTCGCGGCGCAGCGTGCGGGCGGCGCCCAGGGCGTACAGGGCGAGGGCCGCCGAGTCCCGCGCGTCGCCGGGCTCGGGGACCCGCCGCCCGGTCTTGTAGTCGACGATCACGGCCGCGCGCGCGTCGCCGTCGATCCGGTCCACGCGGCCCTCGGCGACGATCGCCGAGGTCGGCGCGGACACCCAGCGCTCGACGCCCAGCGGCTCCGGCCTGCCCTCGACGTGCTCGGCAACGTAGTCGGCCACCCAGCCACGGGCCCGGCCGCGGTACTCCGCCTCCTGTGCGCTGTCGCGGAAGCCCTCGCCGGACCAGTTGCGGTCGACGAGCGCGGCGGCCTGGTCCGGGGTCCGCTCGCGCACCGGGCGCAGGTACAACGCGCGCAGCGCGAGGTGCACGACCGCGCCGAGCGTGCTCGCCGCCCGCGGCCCGCCGCGCGGCGGCGCGGGTTTCTCGACGTAGGTCAGCCGGTAGCGCCGCGGACACGACTCCCAGGTGCCGAGCCGGGCGGGCGTGACGCGGATCAGCGGCCGGGCCCACCGTGCGGCCTCCCGGGCGACCCCGGTGGGGAGCGACCCGTCGTCGAGCAGGTCGTCGAAGCCGAGCTGTCCGCCGCTCCCGGCGGCGCGGGAGGAGGAACCGGGCACCGCGCCACGGTACCGGCCGGGCGGCCCCGGCCCGCGCTCAGGCGCCCTCGACGACGTCGACGCCGGTGGCCTTCGCGAGCAGCTCCTCGAGGGCCTCGGGCGCGGTCGTCTCGGCGGCGATCGGGGTGCTCTTGTTGGTGCCGTGGAAGTCGCTGGACCCCGTCGGGACCAGGCCCAGCTCGCCCGCGACGCCGCGCAGCAGCTCCCGGTCCGCGGGATCGTGGTCGGGGTGGTCGACCTCGACGCCGGTGAGCCCGATCCGGGCGAGATCGGCCAGCACCGAGGTCTCGATGACCCGGCCGCGCCGGCGCGCCAGCGGGTGCGCGAACACCGCGACGCCGCCCGCCTCGACGATCATCTCGACGGCCAGCTCGACGGGGGTGTCGGTCTTCGGCTCGTAGTACTTGCTGCCGGTGCGCAGGATGCTGGCGAAGGCCTCGTTCACCGACTCGACGACCCCGGCCGCGACCAGCGCCCGCCCCAGGTGGGGACGGCCCGGCGTGGTGCCCTCGGGGACGAGGTCGAACACGCGGTCGGCGTCGAGCTGCGGGTAGTCGGCGGCGACGTTGCGGGCCATCTTCCGCAGCCGCTCGACGCGCTCGGCCACCAGCCGCCGCTGCTCGGCGACGATCGCGGGGTGCTCCGGGTCGAACAGGTACCCGAGCAGGTGGACGGACACGGTGGCCTTGTCCCCCGGCGTCTCCGGCCGGCCGGTGGGGCTGACGCAGGAGAACTCCGCCCCGCGCACCAGCCGCATCCCCTGCGGGAGCACGGCGGCGGCACGGTCCCAGCCGCCCGTGGTGTCGTGGTCGGTGAGCGCGAGCGTCGTGACGCCCGCGGCGGCCGCCGTGGCGACCAGCTCCTCGGGGGTCTCGGTGCCGTCGGAGACGGTCGAGTGGGTGTGCAGGTCGATCAGGGCCACCCGCCGACCCTAGGGGACGTCGGTGGATCCGACCGCCCCACCGGGATCGGCGGGCGTCCCCGGCGCCGGCTCCGGCACACGCGCCGGCCCGCGGAGCCGGGCGCGGAACACGTGGTAGGTCCACGCCTGGTACGCCAGGACGACGGGCAGCAGGACCGCCAGGACCACCGTCATGACGGTCAGCGCGTACGAGGCGGAGGCGGTGCTCGTGGTGGTGAGGTCGTTCGCGGGGCCGAGGCTGGACACCATCACGCGCGGGTACAGCTCGGAGAAGATCGACGTCGTCAGGGCGGCCATGGTCGTGGCGGTGGCGGCGAACGCCAGGCCCTCCCGCCGGACGTGCACGAAGGCGGCCGCCGTGATCGCCGCGAGGATCGCCCCGAACTCGGCGACGGACAGCAGCACCCCGTCGCCGGCGGTCACCCGGGTCCACGCCGCCCACCCGGTGACGACGACGGCGACCACCGGGGCGAGGGCCCGGGCGATCCCGAGGGCCCGCCGGCGGAGGACCGCGGTGGTGCGCAGGGCGAGGAACACGGCGCCGTGCACCAGGCACACCAGCACGACCGTCGCCCCCGTCGCGAGGGCGTAGGGCGGGAACAGGTCACCGGCACCGCCCACGAACTCCTGCGCGGAGTCGATCGGGACCCCGGCCAGCAGCCCGCCGAGCAGGATGCCGAGGCCGAGCGGGATCACCAGGCTCCCGCCGGTGAGCGCGCCGCTCCACAGCGCCCGGGCGCGCGGCGACTCCGAGTGGGCGCGGAACTCGAAGGACACCCCGCGCAGGATCAGCGCGACCAGCACGACGACCAGCACCGGGTAGTAGGCCGAGAACATCGTCGCGTACCAGACGGGGAACGCCGCGAAGGTCACCGCGGCGGCCACGACGAGCCACACCTCGTTGCCGTCCCACACCGGCCCGATGCTGCGGATCGCCAGGTCGCGACCGGCCTCGTCGCGCCCGACGACGCCGTGCAGCATGCCCACCCCGAAGTCGAACCCCTCGAGCAGCAGGAACCCGGTCCACACCACCGCGAGGACGACGAACCAGAACGCGACGAGGGTCATCGGCACACCTCCCGGGTCAGTAGGTGGGCGCCGGGGTGGGCGCCTCGACCTCGTCGGCGGCCTCCTCGGCCGGGAGCTCCCTGCGGGCGTACCGCGCCATCAGCCCCCAGTCCACGACGGCCAGCACGCCGTAGAGCACGGAGAAGATCAGCAGGCTCGTGACGATGGCCGCCGCGCCCACCGACGGCGAGTGGGCGTCCGCCGTCTTCTGCAGCCCCTGCACGATCCACGGCTGGCGGCCGTTCTCGGTCAGGATCCAGCCCGCGGTGTTGACCAGGAACGGCAGCGGCAGGCACCAGATCGCCACCGCGAGGAAGCGGCGCGACTCGACGAGCCGCTTCCGCCGCCACAGCCCCCACAGCGCGACGACGAGCAGCAGGCTGCCGAGGTAGGCCATCGCCCGCATCGCCCAGTACTGGACGAAGACGTTGGGCACGTAGTCACCCGGGCCGTACTGCTGCACGTACTGCGCCTGCAGGTCGTTGAGCCCCACCACCTGCCCGTTCCACGAGTTCGTGGCCAGCAGCGAGAGCAGGTGCGGGACCTGGATGATCTTCGACGGGGTCTGGTCGTCGTTGCCCCCGCCGATCTGGAACAGCGAGAACGAGCAGGGCTGGCAGGTCTGCCACTGCGCCTCGGCCGCCGCGATCTTCATCGGCTGGTACTCGCCCTCGGTGACGCCCAGCTCGCTGCCGACGAGCAGGTTGAGCGCCAGGGCCGGGGCCAGCGCGGCCAGCGCGACCCGCGCCGCATGGCCGAACTCCGCGGTGTGCGACCTGCGGCGCAGGTGCCACGCCGCCACGGCCAGCATGACGACCGCCGCCGTGACCAGCGACGCGAGCAGCACGTGCAGCAGGCTCCGCAGGAACACCGGATTGGTCAGGACCGCGCCGATGCTCGTCAGCTGCGCGCGCTGCGTCACCGGGTCGATCGTGTAGCCGACCGGGTTCTGCATCCACGAGTTCGCGGCCATGATGAACGCCGCCGAGAGCACGCCGCCGACGGCGACGGCCCAGATCGTGGCCAGGTGCACCCGCCGGGACAGCCGGTCCCGCCCGAACACCCACAGGCCCAGGAACGTCGACTCGAGGAAGAAGGCCGCGAGCCCCTCCATCGCCAGCGGCGCCCCGAACACGTCGCCGACGAACCGGGAGTAGCCGGACCAGTTCATCCCGAACTGGAACTCCTGCACGAGCCCGGTCACGACGCCGACCGCCACGTTGATCACCAGCAGGACCCCGAAGAAGCGGGTCAGCCGCAGGTACTCGGGTTTGTCCGTGCGGTACCAGCAGGTCTGCAGGACAGCGGTCAGCAGCGCCAGGCCGATCGTCAGCGGGACGAACAGGAAGTGATAGATCGACGTGGCGGCGAACTGCAGGCGGGCGAGGTCGACCACGGACACGGGCCCACCGTCGGGTCGGCTCACCGCGCGGGCATCACCCGGCGCGGGCGACCCGGACGCCGTGACCGCCGACGGCTCCGGCGCCCGTGTCCGGTTCGTCCGCCGCTCCCGTCGTCGTCGACCGGGTCCGCGGGCCCGGCTCATCCGGTGCGAGTGAGGTGGCGGCCGCCCGCGGCACAGCACGGTGACGGGCACCCGCAGGACCTCGCAGACCCCGGCGGACAGGAGCAGACCATGGCGACGGACCGGGTGGACGCCCTCGTGATCTTCGGCGCGACCGGGGACCTGGCGAAGCTGGAGACCTTCCCGGCACTGGTCGGGCTGGTGGAGCGGGGCGTCCTGGACGTGCCGGTGATCGGCGTCGCGAAGAGCGGGTGGGGCCTGGAGCAGTTCCGGGACTACGCCGCGCAGTCGCTGCGCCGCAACGACCTCGACCCGGACTCGGGTCCCGGCCGGACCATGCTGGGCCTGCTGCGCTACGTCGACGGCGACCTCGGCGACCCGGCGACCTACGAGGCGATGAGCCGGGAGATCGGCGACGG
>NZ_JBEZDN010000204.1:0-8311 GCF_040648315.1 Pseudonocardia sp. NPDC049154 | reverse complement strand
CGCCCTCCGCCGCCTTCGGGTCGTCCCCGCCGGTGCTCACGTCCCGGTCCCGGCCGCGCCGTCAGGCCTTCTCAGCGCGGTACGGGACGAGTGCCGGCGGACGCGCCGCGGGGCAGGCGGTCGGTCGGCCGCGCGGGGACAGTCGCCGGGGTCATGCGGGCACCTCCCGAGGTAGGGGGCGCGGGGCGGGCCGTGAGGGGGGATTCCGGCCGACGCCACCGCGCCGCACCACCGAGAGTCCGCGCCGAACCTGTGGGGCGCCTGTGCGTGGGCTGAGGTGACGGCGTGACCCGCCCCCAGGTCTCAGCTGCTCTCAGCTGCCCTCGGCGTCGCGGGGTGGGCGGGGCTCAGCGGCCCGGCTCGCCGCCCTCCCCGAACCCGCCCTCCTTGTCGTCGCCCTGGCCGGCGAGGAAGCGCTCGACCTCGGCGCCCAGCTCGTCCGCGCTGGGCAGGTCCCCGCCGAGCCCGCCGGAGCTGCGCTCGCGGCCGGCGGCGACGGCGTCGTACTGCTTCTCCAGCGCCTCGACGACCTCGGCGACCTCGCTCGACCCCGCCACCTGCTCGGCGATCTCGGCGTCCGTGCGCTCGGCCGCCTTCGACAGCTCCTCGGTGGACAGGTAGAGCCCGGTGGCGACGGCGGTGTGGTCGAGCAGGGTGCGCGCGGCCTGCGGGTACTCGGCGCGGGCCAGGTAGTGCGGCACGTGCACCGCGAAGCCCATCGCGTCGATCCCGGCCTCGCCGAGCCGGTACTCCAGCAGCGCGGACGCGCTCCCGGGGACCTGTGCCTCGGCGAACCAGGGCTCGTGGCCCTCGACCAGCTCCTTGCGCGAGGCGTGCGCGGTGACCCCGATCGGGCGGGTGTGCGGCACGGCCATCGGTATGCCCTGCAGGGTCACCACGAGCCGGATGTTCAGCCGCTCCACGAGCTGCTCCAGCGCGGCGACGAACCGCTCCCACTGGGTGTCCGGCTCCGGGCCGGCGAGCAGCAGGAACTCGGCCTCGGCGGCGTCGGTGAGGGCGACGACGTCGAGCACCGGGGGCTCGTAGGCGACCCACCGGTCCGTGTCGAAGGTCAGCGGCGGCCGGCGCGAGCGGTAGTCGACGAGCTGGTCGACGTCGAAGGAGGCGAGCGTGCGCGGCTCCTTGCCCTCGCGCAGCGCCTCGACCGCGAGCCGCCCCGCACCGCCCGCGTCGACGAACCCGTCGAGCACGACCACGAGCACCGACCCGTCGGGGTTGGCGGTCACGCCCTCCTCGACCCGGTACAGCTCCGCGGGATCCAGCACCTGTCGTACCTCCTCGTCGGCGGCCCTTGCGGGCTCCATCCTTGCCTGCAACGCCCGGCCGCCCGCACAGCATCCCCCCATTCGCGCCCGATGCGCCCACGGGACCCGGTTCGGCCGGGACCCGCACGACGAACGGGCTGCTGCCCAGTGCTGCCCAGTGCTGCCCAGTGCTCGCCCCGTGATCGGGGTGTGATCCCACCCCGACCGGGCGTGACGTCGTCGGCGGACGCGGGCGTGTCGTCGTCCGATGACGGAGGATCGGACCCGTCATGGGGAGCTGGCGCGCGTATCTGGTCTGGTCGGCGGGGCTTCTGGCCTATCTCGTGGGCGTCATGCACCGGACGTCGTTCGGTGTCGCCGGGCTCGACGCGGCCGAGCGCTTCGGCGCGACCCCGGCGGTGCTCTCCGGGTTCGTGGTGCTGCAGCTGCTGGTCTACGCGTCGCTGCAGGTCCCCACCGGCGTCCTGCTGGACCGGTTCGGCGCGAAGGCGCTCGTGCTGGCCGGTGCGCTGCTGATGGCGGCCGGCCAGGCCACGCTGGCGCTCGCCACCTCGCTGCCGCTCGCCATTGCCGCACGCGTGCTGGTCGGCGCGGGCGACGCCTTCACCTTCATCAGCGTGCTGTCGGTGCTCAACGCCTGGTTCCCGGCCCGCCAGGTCCCCGTCCTCACCCAGCTCACCGGCCTGCTCGGGCAGATCGGCCAGGTCCTCTCCGCGGTCCCCCTTGCGGCGATCCTGCACGGCCCGGGCTGGACGCCGGCGTTCCTGTCGGCCGCGGGCCTCGGCGTGCTGTCCGCACTGACCGTGCTCGCGGTGTTCCGCGAGAGCCCGCCCGGCGGCCCGGCCCGGCCGGACGCGCCGACCCCGCGCGAGGTGCTCGACGGACTGCGCTCCTCCTGGCGCGAGCCCGGGACCCGGCTCGGCTTCTTCACCCACATGGGCACGCAGTTCTCCGGGACGGTGTTCGGCCTGCTGTGGGGCGTGCCGTACCTGGTCGCGGGGCAGGGCGTGGGGCAGGGGGCGGCGAGTGCGCTGCTGACCCTGCTCGTCGCCGTCGGGATCGTGGCGGGGCCGCTGTTCGGCACGTTCACCGCTCGGCACCCGTTCCGCCGCTCGTACCTGGTCATCGGGGTGATCGTGCTGACGGCGGCGACCTGGACGGTCGTGCTGCTGATCCCGCCGCCCGCGCCGTTGTGGCTGCTGGTCGTGCTCGTCGTCGTGCTGGCGTTGGGGCCGCCCGGCTCGATGGTCGGGTTCGACTACGCGCGCACCTTCAACCCGAGCCGGCGGCAGGGCACGGCCGTCGGGATCGTCAACGTCGGCGGGTTCTCGGCGTCGCTGGTGCTGGCCCTGGTGGTCGGGCTGGTGCTCGACGCCCTCGGCGGCTACACCCCCGCTGCGTTCCGCGCGGCCTGGGCGGTGCAGTACGCCCTCTGGGTGATCGCCCTGGTGGGGATCGTCGTGATGCGCGCGCGGGCCCGCCGTAACCTCCGCGACGCCGGCACCGTCGTCCCCACGTTGCGCGAGTTCGTCCGCGAACGGCGTGGCCGCGCGTAGGGGACCCCCGAGTCGATCACTCGTTGGTGAACATCGTTACCGTTACCATCCTCGATGACGGAGGGGAGCGGGAACGGTGCGGATCGCGTTCGTCGGCAAGGGCGGCAGCGGCAAGACGACGACGGCGGCGCTCTTCGCGCGCTACGTGGCGGGCCGCGGTCTGCCGGTCCTGGCGATCGACGCCGACATCAACCAGCACCTCGGCGTCGCGCTGGGGGCTGACCCGGAGGCCACCCCGCCGCGTGCCCTGGGGAGCGACCTGACCTGGCTGAAGGACCATCTGCGCGGCGCGAACCCGCTGCTGCCCTCGGCCGACGTCATGATCAAGACGACGCCGCCCGGCCCCGGCTCGCGGCTGCTGGACCTCGACCCCACCGGTGAGCTGCTGCGCCGCTACTCGGCCGAGGTCGGCGGCGTGCGGTACCTGGTGACGGGCGAGTTCGACGAGTCCGACATCGGCGTGTCCTGCTACCACTCGAAGACCGGCGCGGTGGAGCTCTACCTCAACCACCTGGTCGACGGGCCGGGGGAGTACGTCGCCGTCGACATGACCGCCGGCGCCGACGCCTTCGCCTCCGGCCTGTTCACCCGCTTCGACCTCACCGTGCTGGTGTGCGAGCCGACCCGGCGCGGGGTGGGCGTCTACACGCAGTACGCGGCGCACGCGGCCGACCACGGGGTGGCGCTGCGGGTGGTGGGCAACAAGGTGACCGACGCCGACGACGTCGCCTACCTGCGCGACGCGGTCGGCGACGCGCTGATCGGCTGCTTCTCCCAGTCCGCCTGGGTCCGCGCCGCGGAGCGCGGGCAGGTCCGGCCGGTCGACGCGCTGGAGCCCGCCAACCTCACCGTGCTGGCCCGCATCCTCGCCGACCTCGACGGCCGCACCCGTGACTGGACCGCCTACCACCGCGACACGATCGAGTTCCACCTGCGCAACGCCCGGGCCTGGGGCAACGGCGCCACCGGCGTCGACCTCGCCGCCCAGGTGGTCCCGGACTTCCTGCCCGTGGCGCCGCAGCGCGCCTGATCCGCCAGACCTCCTGTTCACCTGCAGAAAGGAAGCCATGTCCCTCGACGTCCCCACCGCCGTCCTCGAGGCTGCCGAGCGCCGCGAGATGGACGACGCGCAGTTTCTCGCCGTCGTCCGCGACTCCCTGCCCTACGCGTGGGAGGTCGTGTCGGCGGCCGCCGCCGACCGCACCGGTGACAAGCCGTTCGGCGAGCACGAGGTCCCGCCGCCGTCGGAGAAGGAGCGCGGCCAGCTGCTGCGCGCGCTCGCGAGCACGTCGATCCGCGGCGCCCTCGAGCGGCACTTCGGCGTGGTCCTGGCCTTCCAGAACTGCCATCGGGTCGCCGCGTTCACGCCGGCCGCCGTCGACTCCGAGATCTACCGCGAGTTCATCAGCCCGCGCGGGCAGATCCTGAACCAGTCCCCGGAGCTGCGGGACTGCTGATCCCGTCATGCGCGAACGACGCTCTCGATCACGACGTGTGAGCGAGAGCGCCGTTCGTTCATCGGGTCACTCGGCGAGCAACCGGTAGATGGTCTTGCGGGCCTCGGTGAGGGCCTCGGTGGCCGTCGCGATCTGCTCGGGCGTGCCGGTCGCCATCACCTGCTGGGCGGCGGCGTACAGCTGCGCGAGCTGCTGCCAGAGGGCCGCGTCGGGGCCGTCCTCCTCGCCGTCGAAGGCGGACCAGACCTTGTCGAGCTCCTCGCGGTGCTCCTCGACGTACGCCGTGCCCGCCTCGGTGAGCTGGACGACGCGGCGGCCGTCGGTCTGCTCCACGCGGACCAGGCCCTCGTCCTCGAGCTGCGACAGGGTGGGGTAGACCGAGCCGGGGCTCGGCTTCCAGCGCCCCCCGGAGCGCTCGGCGATCTCCTGGATGATCTCGTAGCCGTGCCGCGGCTGCTCCGCGACCAGCGCGAGGACGGCCAGCCGGACGTCGCCGCGCCCGCGCCGCCCGCGACCGCCGGGGCCGCGCCGGCCGGGGCCGAAGCCACGGCCACCCGGACCGAAGCCGCGCCCGAACGGCCCGCCGGGGCCGAAGCCGGGACCGAAGGGTCCGGCCGGACCGCCGGGGCCGAACCGCGGGCCGCCGTGCCGGCGACGGAGGCGCTCGGCCCCGTCCTCGGCGTCGATGTTCACGTTCACGTTCACGTCGGGCGCTCCCGGGGCCGTGTCGGCGAAGGGGCCGAAGGGTGGCCTGCGGTGCGGGCCGCCACGGCGTCCGCCACCGCGGCCGCCACGACCGCGCGGGCCGAAGCCGGGTCCGAACGCCGGGCCGAACCCGCCGAAGCGCGGGCCGAAGGGGAAGTCCCAGGTGGGGTTGTCGGCAGACATGGTGTGTCTCCTGCTCGTCGTGAGCCTCCTTGGTCGGTAGCTCGTGTGCCATCACGATATATCGGTACCTATCGGCGATGCAACCCTGAGTCTCTGTTCCGGTGCGGGAAACGCGCGGCTTCCCGCTCGCGTGCCCGCACTGCCAGCCTCGTCCCATGAGCCCTGGAACGGTGACGGCGGCGATCGTGGGACCGGGCAACATCGGCACCGACCTGCTCGCCAAGCTGCGCCGCAGTAGCGTGATCGACGTCCGGTACATGGTCGGGGTGGTGGAGTCCGACGGCCTCGCCCGCGCCCGCGAGCAGGGGCTCGCGGCGTCGGCGGAGGGGGTGGACTGGCTGCTGCGGCAGGACCCGCTGCCGGAGATCGTGTTCGAGGCGACCTCGGCGAAGGCCCACGCCGCGAACGCCCCGCGGTACGCCGAGGCGGGCATCCGGGCCGTCGACCTCACCCCGGCACACCTGGGCCCGATGGTGTGCCCCCCGGTGAACCTGCACGCGCACCTCGACGCGCCGAACGTCTCGATGATCACCTGCGGCGGGCAGGCGACCATCCCGATGGTGCACGCGGTCTCGCGGGTCACCCCGGTGCCCTACGCCGAGATCGTCGCCTCGGTCGCCTCGCGCAGCGCCGGCCCCGGGACCAGGGCGAACATCGACGAGTTCACCCACACCACCGGGCGCGCGGTCGCGGAGGTCGGCGGCGCCGACCGGGGCAAGGCGATCATCGTCCTCAACCCGGTCGAGCCGCCGATGATCATGCGGGCCACGGTGTTCTGCATGATCGGCGCCGATGCCGACCGCGCCGCGATCGCCGCGTCGATCCACGAGATGGTCGCCGAGGTCCAGCAGTACGTCCCGGGCTACACCCTGCGCGCGGAGCCGCAGTTCGACGAGCCCCGCGAGGCCTGGGGCGACCACGCTCGCGTGGCCGCCTTCCTCGAGGTCACGGGCAACGGCGACCACCTGCCGCCCTACGCCGGGAACCTCGACGTCATGACCGCCGCCGCGGCACGCGTGGGCGAGCTGATGGCCCTGCAGAAGATCGCGCAGCAGACGATCGGAGCCCCGGCATGACGCGCCCGCAGCTCGCCCACGACGTCCGGATCGTCGACACCACGCTCCGCGACGGCAGCCACGCCATGGCGCACCAGTTCACCGAGACGCAGGTCCGGGACACCGTCCGCGCGCTCGACGCGGCCGGCGTCGAGGTCATCGAGGTGACCCACGGGGACGGGCTCGGCGGGTCGTCTTTCAACTACGGCTTCTCCCGCACCGACGAGATGCAGCTGATCGCCGCCGCCCGGGAGGAGGTGACGCAGGCGACGATCGCGGTGCTGCTCGTGCCCGGCATCGGCACCGTCGACGACCTCAGGCGGGCCCGGGACCACGGCGCCGGCATGGTCCGGGTCGCCACCCACTGCACCGAGGCCGACGTCTCGCCCCAGCACTTCGCCGCGGCCCGTGACCTCGGCATGGAGACCGCCGGGTTCCTGATGATGGCGCACCGCACGTCGCCGGAGGACCTCGCGAAGCAGGCCCGGATCATGGTCGACGCCGGCTGCCAGGCCCCCTACTGCACCGACTCGGCGGGCGCGCTGCTCATGCACGAGGCGCGCGCCCGCTTCGAGGCGCTGGTCGCCGAGGTCGGAGACGAGGCCTGGGTGGGCTACCACGGCCACCAGAACCTGTCCTTCGGCGTGGCGAACTCCGTCATCGCCCAGGAGGTCGGCGTCCGGTACATCGACGGGTCCCTGTGCGCGCTCGGCGCGGGCGCGGGCAACAGTCCCACCGAGGTGCTCGCCGCGGTGTTCGACCGGCTCGGCGTGGACACCGGGCTGGACGTCATGGGGCTGCTGCACGCGGCCGAGGACGTGGTCCGCCCGTACCTGACGCGCTGGCCGAAGATGGACCGCAACGCCATCGTGCAGGGCTGGGCCGGGGTGTACTCGAGCTTCCTGCTGCACGCCGAGGCCGCCGCCGAGAGGTACACGGTGCCGGCCCACGAGATCCTGAAGCGCTGCGGCGAGCTCGGCCTGGTGGGCGGCCAGGAGGACATGATCATCGACCTGGCGATCGAGCTGGCGGGGGAGCGGTGAGCACCTTCGGGCACGTCATCGACGGGGTCGAGGAGTTCGGGTCGCAGCGCCCGAGGCCGTGGTGATGGCGATCCGTCCGTAAGCCGTCACCCTGTCCGGTGTGGCACGGATCACCCGTTCAGCCTCCGCTGGTCCCGTTCGTCCGGTTCGTGAGATCCTTGGGCGGACGTCGCACGCGAGTCGGAGGTGTCCATGCTGCGGGTGCTCGGGGCCGCGCTCCTCGTGGTGCTGGCGTTCACGCTGGCCGGGGCGCTGTACCAGGTGCTGGCGTGGGCCGTCGCGGTCGGGGCGCTCGTGTTCGCCGGGGTCGTGGTGTGGTCGCTGTCGACCCGGGACGGCGAGGGCCGCGTCCGGCGCTGACCGTGAATCCGCGCCGCCGGCGTTGCGACCGTCACGTTCCGGGCGGAACGCGCCGGGTCCGGCCGGCGTTGAAGCGGACATGACGACCACCACCGGCTCGCGCTCGTCCGCCGGGCGGCGGGCCGCGCTCCTGACCCTGGCCCGCGTGATCGTGCAGAGCCGCAAGCCGGGTTCGCCCGGCCTCGGCGACCGCGCCCGCGCACTGCCCCGCATGGTGACCGGCGCCCTCAGCGGGCACTCCGGCGTCCTGACCCGCGGCCGGCTGGGCCTGCTGGTGCTGGCGATCGCCTATCTCGTGTCGCCCGTCGACCTCGTGCCCGAGGCGCTGACCTCGGTGTTCGGGCTGGTCGACGACGGCGTCGTGGCCCTCTGGCTCGGCGGCGCGCTGCTCGTCGAGACCCAGCGCTTCCTCGAGTGGGAGCGCGACGGCCGCCCGCAGGTGGTCGACGGCGAGCTGGTCGGGTAACGCTCTCAGAACAGCCCGTGCCGCGCGCCCACGTCGAGGGCGAGCGTGGCGCCGTGGAGGGCGGCGGCCTCCGGCGCGAGCAGGGTCGCGACGGCCCAGCCGACCTCGTCCGGCGTGACGAGCCGGCCCAGGGGCGACTCGGCGGCCCGCTCGGCCAGGACCTCCTCGACGGTGACCCCGCGGCGTTCGGCGGCCTGCGC
>NZ_JBEZDN010000203.1:0-8433 GCF_040648315.1 Pseudonocardia sp. NPDC049154 | reverse complement strand
GTCGCCCCGGGCCCCGCGGCGCCCGCGCCCGGACCGTCCGCGCCGCCGCCGTCGGGCCCCTCGAACCCCCCGCCGCCCTCGGGTACCGACCCGGGGACCGGCACCGGCAACGACACGGGCAGCGGCACCGGCTCGGGCACCGGGACCGGAACCGGGACGGGCTCGGGCAGTGGGACGGGCACCGGGACGGGAACGGGTACCGGGACGGACCCCGGCACCTCCACACCCCCCGCGACGGACGGCGCGCAGACCAGCAGCGCTGCCCCCGCCCCGCCGAGCAGCGCCGCCCCGGTCGACCCCCCGGTCTGACCCGTTCCGCCCCACTCCTGCCGGCCCGCGTCGGTGTCCTCCGGATGGCCGGGAGGAGGCCTCCCGGTGGCCCGTCACCCGTTCCGGGTCTCGGTTGCGTCTCGGCTCCCGTACTCGGCGTGACGTCCCCGGCTCCCCGGCCGATAGTCGGGTGCGGCGCCGTACGAGGGCGCCGAGCGAAGATCGAGTTGTGGGGAGGACCGGCGGTGGGTCGGCTGGCAGGAGTGGTGATCGGTCTCGAGGCCGCGGCGGTCGTCGTCGCGTATCTCGCCTTCGGGTGGCCGGTGCTGCTGATCGGGATCCCCGCGCTGGTCGGTACCGCGTTCGTCCTGCTGTTCGTGCACCTGTCCGAGAAGCCCCGGGCCCGGCTGGAGGAGGCCCGCGCCGCCCGCTACGAGGACGCACCGGTCCCCGGCGGGCTCATGAGCGGCTTCTTCGAGGTCCCGGCCCCGCGCGCGGTCGTCGAGGTGGATCACACCCGGGCATGAGCTGCCGGCCGCCCGCCGCCGTGCCACGGTGGTGAGGTGGCCCGAGGCGTGCATCCGTGCTGACCGGCCTGCTGTTCGCCCTCTGCGCGACCGTCCTCAACAGCGGGGCGGGGTTGTTGCAGTCGGCGGCGGCGCAGCAGGGCTCCTCGCGCACGCACCTGGCCCTGCGGCCGATGTACCTGGCCGGCCTGCTGGTCGACGGCCTCGGCTGGATCTGCACCGTGGTCGCGCTGCGGCACCTGCCGGTGTTCGCGGTGCAGGCCGCGCTCGGCCTGTCCATCGCCCTGACGGCCGTCGCGACGTGGGGCCTCTACGGCGTCCGGCTGCGGGTGGTGGACCGGGTGGGCGTCGGGGCCTGCGTCCTCGGGCTCGGGGTGGTGGCGGGCAGCGCGGGCGGGGAGGCCCCGGCGGACTTCTCCGGCACCGCGATCGTCGTGCTGGCCTCGGGGGTGGCGGCGCTGGCCGTCGCCGCGATCGCGGCCTGGCGGCTCTCCGCCGCGTGGCCGCTGTCGTTGATCGCGGGACTGGGCTTCGGCGGGACGTCACTCGCGGTCCGCGCCGTGCACGTCGCGCCCGACGCCGCGTTCGACGTCGGCCAGCTCGCCGGCCAGCCGGCGACGTACCTGATCGGGCTGTACTGGGTCATCGGGATCACCTGCTACTCGCGGGCGCTGGCGATCGGCAGCCTCGCCGGCGTCACGGCGGTGTTCTCGGTGACCGAGGTGATCGCCCCCGGCCTCGTGGGCATCGTGCTGCTCGGCGACCCGATCCGGAGCGGGTGGATCGTCCCGTTCGCGGCGGGCCTCGTCGTCGCGGTCGCGGGCGTGGTGGCCCTCGCGAATGCGCCGACGCCCCCGACCGGGCATCGTCGGCGCCGGCACGTCCGCTGAGTGCCGAGGAGCACGGAGGAGCACGGAGGAGCACGGATGCCGACCTTCACCCGCGACGGGGTGACCCTGCACTACGAGGAGCAGGGCTCCGGGTTCCCGGTGCTCCTGCTGGCCCCCGGCGGCCTCCGGTCCACGATCGACGCCTGGCAGCGGGCCCCGTGGAACCCGATCGACGAGCTCGCCCCGCTCTACCGCGTGATCGCGATGGACCAGCGCAACGCCGGCGGCGGCTCCTCCGGCCCGGTCTCCGCCGCGGACGGCTGGGACACCTACACCGCCGACCAGCTCGCCGTGCTCGACCACGCGGGCGTCGAGCGGGCGCACGTGCTGGGCATGTGCATCGGCGGCGCGTTCATCGCCCACCTGCTGCGCACGGCGCCGGACCGGATCACGGCGGCCGTCGCCCTGCAGCCCATCGGCCTGGCCGACAACCGCGGACGGTTCCACGAGATGGTGCAGGGCTGGGGCGAGGAGCGCGGGATCCCCGCCGAGGACCTCGCCGGCTTCCGGGACAACCTCTACGGGGGCGACGACGTGCTGTGGAGCGTCTCCGACGCCGACGTCGAGCGCTTCGACACCCCGATCCTCGTGCTCATGGGCAACGACGAGTTCCACCCGCAGGCCGCCTCGCGCACCCTGGCGCGGCTGGCGCCGAACGCGTCGCTGCTGGAGACCTGGAAGGACCCCGACAGCATCCCGATGGCCCAGAAGGCCGTTGCGGAGTTCCTGGCCGCGAACACCCCGGCCTGAGATCCGTTTTCTCCACGACGGCGGGTGATCCGGTCCGCCAGGATCGTCCCATGACCTGGGAGGACGTCGTGGCGATCGCGACCGCACTGCCGGAGGCCGAGGTGTCGACCTCGTACGGCACACCCGCGCTGAAGGTCCGCGGCAAGGGCTTCGCCCGGCTGCGCACCGAGGCCGAGGGCGGGTTGATGCTGGTGTGCGGCATGGACGAGAAGGAGGCCCTGCTCGCCTCGGGCGACCCGGCCTTCTTCACCACCCCGCACTACGACGGGTACGGCTCGATCCTCGTCGACCTGGCGACGGTCGAGCCGGCCCAGCTCGTCGAGCTCGTCGAGGAGGCGTGGCGGCGGAAGGCACCCGCCCGCCTGGTGCGCGACCGTGACGGTCAGGCGCGGTAGGTCTGGGCCACGACGTCGCCGAAGCGGGTGACGTCCGTCAGGTGCAGTGACACCTTCACCTGGTCCTCGGGCCAGAACCGCAGCCCGCCGCCGATCGAGACCGGGAAGACCTGCAGCCGCAGCTCGTCGACCAGCCCGGCGGCGAGCAGGGTCCGGACCAGCGTGGCGCTGCCGTTGACCAGCAGCGGCCCGCCGTCGCCCTTCCTCAGCTCGCCCACCGCGTCGACGACGTCGCCCACCAGGGGGCGCGCGTTCCACGTCAGCTCCTCCGGGCGCGAGGTGGCCACGTACTTGGGCAGAGCCGTCATCCGCTCGGCGAACTCCCCCTCGCGCTGCGGCCACGAGCCCACGAAGCTCTCGTAGGTGGTGCGGCCGAGCAGCAGCCCGCCGGCCTCGACGACCTCCTGGTACTTGAACTCGAAGAGCTCGGGCGTGGCGTGCCCGGGGACCCAGTTGGTGTGCGGGTGCGTCGGCTCGCCGCCGGGCGCCTCCATCACGCCGTCGAGCGTCATGAACTCGCTGACCACGATCTCGCGCATGGGTGCCGTCCTCTCCTGCCTCGGATGTCCCCCTGTCGACCGCCCGACACCCGGTAACTCATCGGCGTCCCCGACGGACGTCACGGCCCCAGGAACGCGTGGAGCAGGGCGGCGCCGCGGAGCATGGCGCGGGCACGGGTGTCGTGGGCGGCTCGCCGCTCCGCCACGGCCGCCCGGAGCGCCTCGGGGCTCCCGGTCCGGTGCAGCCCGTCGAGCACCGGGCGGATCCGCGCGAACGGGTAGTGACCCTGCCGGAGCAGCCGGACGATCTGCGCGTCCCGGATGTCGGCGGCCCCGTACCGGCGGGCGCGCCCGATCTGCTCCCGCTGCGGCGCGAGCAGCCCAGCGGCCTCCCACACCCGCAGGGCCGACGGCCGCACCCCGAGCCGCCGGGCGAGCTCGCCGACGGACAGGGGCGGGCCGGGTGGTGCCTGTGGCTCGGCCCCGGCGAGCACCTCCAGGGCGGCGGCGGCCTCGTCGGTGGCCAGGCGTTCGGTGTGCAGGCCGGCGTGGCTCTCGTCGAGCAGCCGGAAGGCCCGGGCGGTGTCGCCGGCGTGCACGGCGTGCATCACGGCCGTCGCGGTCGGATGGCCGTGGCCGACGGCCAGTGCGCGGTACGCCAGCAGCGCGCGCAGGTGGGTCTCCTCGTAGGCCCGGTAGCCCGACGCCGTCCGCGGGACCGGCGGCAGCACGCCGGCGTCCTCGTGGTTGCGGACCTGCTGCGTCGAGATGCCCGCGGCGCGGGCCAGGTCCACGGGGCGCAGGCGGGTGCGGGTCGGCCGGCTCACAGGGTGCGGAAGTACCGCACGGAGGGCAGCGCCGTGTAGCCGCAGTGCTCGTACAGCCCGCGGGCGGCCGCGTGCCCCGCGTCTCCGCCGGTCTCGACCATCGCGATCGTGCTGCCGCGTTCGCGCAGCCGTGCCGTCGCGTGCTCGGTGAGGGCCCGCCCGACCCCGTGCCGGTGATGGGCCGGGTCCACGGCGACCATGTGGATCTCGCCGGTCGTGTCGTCGAGCGAGTGCAGGGCGACGAACCCGGCCACACGCCCATCGACCTCGGCCACCCAGGCCTCCATGTCGGCGCAGGCCTGCGCGACCGCTCCGGCCTGCGCCGTCCGCCAGTCCGGGTAGTAGGCCTCGTACACCCCCGACCCGGCCAGCACCCGCTCCATCGACGCGAACACGGGTTCCCACGCCCGCAACGACAGCGCGACCACGGCCTCGCGGTCCTCGGCGGAATAGGCGCGCACGGTGGGCATCCCCACATGCTGCCCGCTCCCGCGGGCCCCGGACACCGGATTGCGCGGACGTCTGCGCGCTACTTCGTCCCGACCCCGATGGTGAGCGGCGCGGTCAGCACGGCCGAGCACCCCCGGCCGGAGCGCTCGCCGACCATCCGGTCGAGAACCCGGACGATCTCGGCCCGCTGCTCGGGGGTCAGGTCGGCGACGATCATGCCCGGGGCCGGGTTGCCGCCGATCGTCCAGTCCCACAGCTCCCGCCCGCTCCGCACCGTGATCCGCTCCTGCTGGTCCGTGGCGACGGTGACGTCCCTCAGCCCGGCGCCGACCAGCCGCCGGTGCAGGACGTGTGGATCAGCCACCTGGAACTCGAGCATCGGCTCGTCCGCGGCCGGCCCCGCGAACCCGGGAACCGCCGCCCGCACGGCACCGAGGAAGAACTGGAACGCCTCGAACCCGGCCGGGTCCCCGTAGGCGATCACGAGCACGCGACCGCCGGGCCTCGTGACGCGAACCATCTCGCGCAGGGCCCGCGGCTGGTCGGGAACGAGCATCACGCCGAACTGCGAACCGGTCACGTCGTACGTGTCGTCGCGCAGGTCGAGGGCATGGCAGTCCATCACCCGGCCCTCGGCGTCGAGCCCCTCGGCCCGCGCCCTGGCCTCGAAGCGCTCGATCATCCGAGGGGACCAGTCCGTCGCCAGCACTCGCGCGCCGAGCCGTGCGGCGGGAAGGCCGAGCCCACCCGTCCCGGCGGCGACGTCCAGGAACCCGTCGCCCGCCCGCACCCCGGCGAGCCGGAGACCGGCCGCGGCGACGTCGACCTCGCCGGGAGCCACGTGCTCGTCGTACAGCGCCGCGATCGCGTCCCAGGCCTCGACGGGTGCGGCCCGCCCCGCGTGGTCCTGCTCCAGATCCGTCATGTCGGCCTCCCTGAGCTCCGAGGACGGCGGACGGTAGGCGGGCGGGGAGCCGGCGGCGTCGGTCATCCGATCCAGCGCGCGCCGGACGGATGGTCAGTTCTGTGCAGCGGACCGCTCGAGGAGGCCGTTCTCGTACGCGTAGGCGGTGGCTGCGGCGCGCGACGGCACGCCGAGCTTGGTCAGCACGTTGTGGACGTGGCGGGCCACGGTCCGCTCCGACAGGCCGAGCTCGCGGGCGATCGCGCGGTTGGTCCGACCGGAGGCGACCAGGCCCAGCACCTGGATCTCGCGCGCGGTCAGGCGGCCCCGCGCCCGGTCGGCGGCCCGGGTCACGAGCTTGCCGAGTCGCTCGACGTCCGGTCGGGCGCCCAGCCGCGCGAAGACCGCCCGGGCGCCGTCCAGCTCCATCGACGAGGTCTCCTGGTCGCCGAGTGCCCGGCACGTCAGTCCGATCAGGACCCCCACCCGCGCCGACTCGTACGGGGCGTCGAGCCCGCGCCACACGTCCGCGGCGACCCGCAACCTCCGCAGGGCCGACCGCGCGTCGCCCTGTGCGAGCAGCACCGCTCCCGCCGCCGACGCCGCCACGGCCCGCAGGGAGGAGGAGTCGAGGAGCTCCGCGATCCGGTCCAGCTCCTCGGCCCCGGCGCGGGCCGACGCGAGATCGCCCGCCGCGACCGCGACCTCGACCTGCACCGGGAGCAGCCGGGCTCGGGCGGGCGGATCCTCGTCCTCCGCCAGGGCGCGCCGCAGGACCGCCGCCGCGGTGTCGACGCGTCCCTGCGCCAGCCGGAGCAGGGCCAGACCCGGTTCCGGCCGACGTCCGGCCCGAGCGGCCCTGCGATAGGCCTCCTCGGCCGCCGCGAACTCGCCGCGCAGCCGGTGGAGCTCGGCGAGCTGGTAGTACGCCGAGCCCAGCGTGTCCCACCGGACCGGACCGGCCAGGAGCTCGCACGCCCGGTGCGCGGCGGCCACGGCGGCCCCCCACGCGCCCTCGAGCTGCAGCAGCTCGCAGCGGTGGACCAGGCAGTTGCCCCGGTACGGCACGAGATCCGGCTGGGCGTCGCACCAGCGGGTCAGCGCCGCGGTCCACTGCCGGGCCCGCTGCAGGTCGAAGACCTCGGCGCAGCCGGCGATCACCGTGCAGTAGGCCATCCCGGCGTGCAGCGGCGACACCTCCCCCGAGGTGACTGCGACCATGACCTCGTCGAGCAGGGCGAGGCCGCCGCGCACATCGCCCCGCAGGAGCATGCACATGCCCTCGCCGAGGAGGGACATCGTCGAGAGGTCGCGGTCGTCGAAGCGCCCGCCGTCCGCGACACCCGACGCGAGCGCGGGCTGCGCGCCTTCCGGGTCGCCACTCCACATCTGGGTGAGGGCGTCCCAGGTACGCAGCCACGCGTGCTCCGCGCAGTCGTCGCACCCCTCGAGGACGCGCCGGGCCCGGGCGAACCACCCGGTGGCCGGTGCCGACTCCCCGCGGAACGTCAGGCCCGACGCGATCCGGATCGCGGCGCGGGCGGCCCGGTGCGGGTCGTGGAGTCGGACGGCGTCCTGGTGCGCGCGGGTCCAGGCGCCCGTGGCCTCCTCGTCGCGCCCGGTGAGGTACGCGGCCAGCGCCAGCATCTCGAGGCCGTCGGCGTCGAGCGGGGCGGCGGCGTCGGCCCTCGCGAGGTCCGCGTACGCCTTGCCCCACGAACGGCGGGCCAGAGCCGCCCGCGCTCGGGACAGTGCGCTCACGGTGCTCATCGCTGTGGCCGTTCTCCGCGGGCCGGTGGCGGAGCCGAGTGTGGCCGGTCGACGGCGGCGGGGCCAGCCCGGCCGTGACGATCCCGGTACGACGAAGGCCCAGGTCCGAGGTGGACATCCTCTGACCTGGGCTTTCGGGATGAGAGCGGATGACGGGAATCGAACCCGCGTATTCAGCTTGGGAACCAGCGGGACGGGCAAGGAAGGTGGCTCTGACCTGCGAGCAGGGTCGGTCATGGGTGCCCGAGATTGACCGCCGTTGACCCCTGCTTGTTGCTGGCCTGTTGTTGCGCTGGGGATCCACTTCGGCGTGGTTCTTCCACGTCACGGGTCGCCCTCGTGCTGGTCTCCTCGCGGCGCGGGTTCCACCCTGCCGGGGCGAGGGGTGGGCTGCAAGGCACGCTGTCCCGCCTTGTGGCCCGGCCCTCGGCCCGGTAGCCGTCTCGGCGCGCCGTGAGGAGACCAGCACTCCCCGTCTGCGAGCGGTGTCGGGTGTGGGCGGCGCCCGCATGCATGAAGATGGCGTGATGTGGCAGATCGTGTCCCGGCGGCCCACAGTCGAGGAGTACGTCGAGCTACGACGGTCGGTGGGCTGGCCGAGCCCTGACGTAGACCGGTGCAGCCGCGCGCTGATGGCTTCTGCGTACGCGGTGGTCGGTGTGACAGGCGAAGGCGCTCCGGTCGGGATGGGTCGGCTCGTGGGTGACGGTGCCGCGTACTTGTTCATGGTCGACGTGGTGGTCAGCCCTGAGGTACAGGGGCTCGGGCTCGGCGGCGCCCTCGCCGATGCGCTGGCCGCGTGGGCGGCTGACAGCGGAGCGGGTCACGTCGCACTTGCTGCTGCACCGGAGGTGGTCGCGTTCTATGCGCGCCGTGGGTTCGCGGTCGACGAGTCCGCCTACATGCGTCAGGTCGCCCCTCCAGGTAGGGCCGGGTAGCCGGTGCCGCCGGCCGCGAGCGGGCCGGAGGCAGGAGCGAGCGAGCCGAGCGGTGCCGGCGTAGCCGGCCCGCGCCGCCCCCGGCGGCCCCGGCCCCGCGCCCCCCGGGCGGCGGCCCCCCCCGCCGCCCTCGCGCGCCCCCGTCTCGCGGGGGCCCCCGACTGTGCGGAACTCCTCGTGCGGCTGGAGCAGGCGAAGGCCGAGGCCCACCG
>NZ_JBEZDN010000202.1:0-8522 GCF_040648315.1 Pseudonocardia sp. NPDC049154 | reverse complement strand
AGCACCCGGCAACTCACCCGGCTCTTCCACGACGAGCTGTCCACCACCCCGGCCCGCTACGTGGAGAACATCCGCTTCGACATGGGGAGGGCGCTACTCGACGTCGGTGCCCCCGCGCCCGACCGCGGTGAGGTGCTGTGCGCCCTGGGCGAGGCCGCCCTCGCGGCGGGTGATCCCGGGCGCTCCCGCGCCGCCTGTCGCGAAGCGGCCGCCCACGCCCGCCGGCACGACCGGCCCGACCTGCTCGCGACGGCGGCGCTCGGCGCCACCGGGGGCACCGCCGGCTTCGAGATCGACCTGCGCGACCCGGACCGGTGCACGCTGCTCGAGGAGGCGCTGGCCGTCGTCCCGCCAGGCGAGCAGGCCCTCCGTGCGGCCCTCGCGGCGCGGCTCTCGGTCGCGCTGTCCTTCACCGGCGACGAGCCGCGCCGCCTGGCCCTGGTCGACGAGGCCGTGGCCGGCGCCCGCCGGCTGGGCGACCCGCGCGTGCTGGCCGCGGCCCTCGCGGCCCGTTGCGACGCGACGGCCGGGCCCGCCCACGTCGTCGAGCGGCGGAAGGCGGCGGACGAGATCGTGACGTGTGCGCGGCGGGTCCGGGACCGCGCCACGGAGCTGCTCGGCCGGCGGCTGCGCGCGGTCGCGCTGGCCGAGGCGGGTCGCTGGGCCGACGTCGACGTGGAGATCGG
The DNA here is from genome assembly GCF_040648315.1 of Pseudonocardia sp. NPDC049154. NCBI lineage: Bacteria > Bacillati > Actinomycetota > Actinomycetes > Pseudonocardiales > Pseudonocardiaceae > Pseudonocardia > Pseudonocardia sp. NPDC049154. The sequence goes on along the minus strand of NZ_JBEZDN010000202.1, from coordinate 7,836 downwards.
CGAGTACGCGCACGTCGTGGAGCCGCTGCGGCAGGCCGGGCTGAGCTGGTGCGTCCCGCTCTGGCGTGGCGCCCGCGCGCTCGCCGCCGGCGACGAGGAGGCCTGGCGCCGGCACGACGCCGAGCTCGCTCGGCTGGTCTCGCGCTCGGGCAGCGGCAACGCGGAGATCCTGCTGCTCACCCAGCGGTTCGTCGCGGCGGTGCTCCGGGATCGGCCCGAGGAAGCGGACCTCGACGGCTTCCTGCGCCTGGCGCCGGAGCTCGGGGCCGCCGGGTACGCGACGAACGCCCTCCTGCGCGCGCTCACCGGCGAGGCGGGGGCGGCCGACCTCCTCGGCCGCTGGCTCGACGAGCGCGGTGCCGGGCCGCACGACAGCGAGTGGCTGCCCGAGGCCGTGCAGGCCGCGCAGGCCGCGCAGCTCCTCGGCGACCGCGCGGCCGGCGCCCGCACCTACGCGCTGCTGCTCCCCCACGCCGGGCTGTTCGCCGTGGAAGGGATGGTGGCCGGGACGTGGGGCTCGGTCGACGCGTTCCTCGGCCGGCTCGCCGCGCTCCTCGAGAACCGGCCCGCGGCGCGGCGGCACCTCGCCGCAGCGGTCGAGGCCGATGCACGCGCAGGCGCCGGCCTCGCCCGGCGGACCAGGGCGTGGGCGGCGGAGCTCGACCGCGGACCTGCGGAGTCCGGGGCCGGGCCCGCCGAGTTCCGCCGCGACGGCGAGGTCTGGGCCCTGAGCTACTCCGGCCGGACAGTCCGGCTGCGGGACAGCAAGGGCCTGCGCGACCTCGCCGTCCTGCTCGCCCGTCCGGGCCGCGAGGTCGCCGTGCACGAGCTGGCCGGCCTGCCCACACAGGACGGGAGCGGCCTCGCGCTCACCGACCGGACCGCCGTCGCCGCCTACCGGGCCCGGCTGCGCGATCTCGAGGAGGAGGTCGAGGAGGCCGCGGCGGCGCACGACCCGGAGCGCGCCGCCCGCGCCACGGCGGAACGGGACGCCCTGATCGCCGAGCTGAGCGCCGTCACCGGGCTCGGCGGGCGTCCGCGTCGAGCGGGATCCGACGTCGAGCGCCGGCGCAAGGCCGTCGGCAACCGGGTACGTGCGGCCGTGGACCGGGTCGCCGCGGTGCACCCCGAGCTGGGCAGGCACCTGCGCGCCTCGGTCCACACCGGCACCTTCTGCCGCTACGAGCCCGAGCGCGCGGTCGCCTGGCGGCTGTAGCACCGCTACGCGGTCCGTGGCGCCTTCTCCGGTGAGGGAAGGAGAACGCCATGACCGACACCCTGCCGACGAGCACCGCCTCGTCCACCGAGGAGCTCGCCGGCCGCCTGTTCGAGGCGGGTCTGGGCGCGTTCGAGCTGGCCACCGTGCTGCTCGGCGACCGGCTCGGCCTGTACCGGGCCCTCGCGGAACGCCCGTCGACCGCGGCGGAGCTGGCGAGGACCGCCGACGTCGACACCCGGTACGCCCGTGAGTGGTGCGAGCAGCAGGCCACGGCGGGCCTGCTCACCGTCGACGACCCGGCCGCGGATCCCGAGCAGCGCCGGTTCGGCCTGGTCCCGGGCAGCGAACCGGTGCTGATCGACCTCGACAGCCCCGCCCGGCTCGTCCCGCTCGCCGAGTTCGTCGAGTCCCTCGGCCGGGTGCTGCCCGCCCTGACCGAGGCCTTCCGCACCGGCGCGGGCGTGCCCTACAGCGCCTACGGCGTCCAGCACGCGCAGGCGGCGCTGAGCCGGCCCTGCTTCGTCGGGCAGCTGGTCCAGGAGTGGGTGCCGCGGGTGCCGGGACTCGACGCCCGGTTGGCCGCCGACAGCACCGTCGCCGAGTTCGGCTGCGGCGAGGGCTGGGCGGCGATCGCGCTCGCGCAGGGCTATCCCGGCGTGCGGGTCGACGCGTTCGACGTCGATCCGCCGTCGATCGAGGCGGCCCGCGAGCACGCGGTCGAGGCGGGCGTGGCCGACCGCGTGCGGTTCGTGGTCGCCGACGTCGAGGACCCGGCACTGACCGGCCGGTACGACGCGGTCTTCGCCTTCGAGATGCTGCACGACCTCGCCCATCCGGTCGCGGCGCTGCGGACCGCGCACCGGATCACCGAGGGCCCGGTCGTGATCATGGACGAGCGGGCCGACGAGGCCTTCTCCCCCGGCGCCGACCCGATGCAGCGCTTCCTGTACGCGGCCAGCGTGCTGCACTGCCTGCCCGTGGGGCGCTGCGAGCCGGACTCCGCCGCCACCGGCACCGTCCTGCGGCCCGACCTCCTTCGGCGCTATGCCGCCGAGGCCGGGTTCGCTGGGGTCACCGTGCTGCCGATCGAGCACGAGATGTTCCGCTTCTACCTGCTGGAGCCCTGACATGAGTGCTGGGACGAGCGCCCGCCCGACCACCGGCTGGGAGGAGACCACCCCCTCCGGAGACTCTCTGACCCTCGCCGCGGTGCGGGCCATGAGCGACCGGGCCGTAGCCTGGGCGGAGGCCGCCGGCGGCACCGTCCGCCGTGTCGGCGGGCTCCTGGTCGCCGACGCGCTGTCCCCCTGCGTGTTCCTCAACGCGGCGGTGTCCGCGGGGCCGGTGGACCTCGCCGCGGCACGCGCCGCGGACGTCGGGCCCGAACGACCCTGCCTGCTCGTCACCCCGCACCCCACGCCGGACCTGCGGCCCGCCGGCCTGGAGCTCATGGGGTGCCCGCACTTCATGGTGCGGCCCGCCGGCGGGGCCGCACCGCCGCCGCCACAGGACGTCACGGTGACCGAGGTGCACGACCCCGCAGCCCTCGCCGAGTGGGCGGCCGTGCTCGCCGCGGGCTTCCCCGTCCCCGCCTCGCCCGCACCGGCCGCCCTCCTGGGCGGCCCGGCACGGTTCTGGCTGGCGTACGCCGACGGCGGGCCGGTCGCGACCGCACTGTCCTGGACCCGGCACGGGGTGGTCGACGTGGAGTGCGTCGCCACCCTCCCGGAGCACCGCGGCCGCGGCATCGGCGCCGCGGTGACGTGGGCGGCCACACTGGCCGACCCCGCCCTGCCCGCCGTGCTGATCTCCAGCGACGACGGCCACGGCGTCTACCGGGCGATGGGGTACCTGCCGGTCTCGCGCTGGACGCTCTGGTATCGCCCTCAGGCGCGGGGGCGGCGGCAGACGTAGGCGTAGGCCGGGGGCAGGTTGCGCCAGACCGTCCGGCTCACCACGACCTCGTCGAACACGTCCGACAGCATCCGGCGGAACCGACGGGCCGTGGTCATCGCCGCGGTGTGGGTGTAGGCGAAGGTCGCGAAGGCGCCGGTCGGGCCGATCGCCGTGGCGACCTGGTCCAGGATGGCGCGCTGGGTGGCCCCGCCGAACAGCGACCAGGGCAGCCCGCTCACCACGGCGTCGACACCGGGCACCGAGCGCGCGGCGAGCAGCCCGGTGAGGTGCTCGGCGTCGCCGTCGACGACCTCCATGTCCGGGCGGGTCCGGCGCAGGTAGGCGGCCAGGCGGGGGTCGAGCTCCACGGCGAGGTGGCGCGCGCCGGCGGGCAACCGCTCGGCGATGGCCGCGGACACCGAGCCGGTGCCCGGCCCCAGCTCGACGACGGTGGGTGTGCCGTGGGTGGGGACCACCGAGGCCAGCAGGTCGGCCAGTCTCGGCGAGCTCGGGGCCACGGCGCCGATCTGGCCCGGGCTGCGCACCGCGGCAGCCAGGAAGGCGCGCCGCGGCCCGGCGGCGAGCGGCGGTGCGGGGCAGGTCGGGATGCTCCCGGCCACGCCACCCCGGGGGGTGGACGGGGCGGGGAGGGCGGGCTCAGCAGTCAAGTCGTCCTCCTCGTCGGGCCCGAGGGTACGCACCCCACCCTGAGAACGCGGTGAACGTGAGGTATCACGTTCGTCCGGATCGTCCCCGGGTCGCCAGCGCGGTCCGGATCGCCGCGAGGACCTCGTCGCGGGTCCCGTCGATCGTGAAGCCGGCGGCCCGCGGATGACCGCCGCCACCGAGCCCGACGGCCACCGCCGCGACGTCGACCGCGCCCCGCGAGCGCAGCGAGACGGTCCAGCGGCGCTCGCCGGCCTGCTTGAGCACCACGGTGACCTCGGCCTCGACGGCGGTGCGGACGTGGTCGACCACGCTCTCGACCTCCTCGGGCCGGAAGCGCCGGACGACGTCGAGCGGCACGGTGGCGTGCACCGTTGCCCGCCCGGCCGGCACGCCGGTCTCCAGCTCGGCGGCGGCGAGGATCCCGCCCAGCGCGCCCAGCCAGGCGAAGGGGTGCGAGTCGACGAGCCCGCGCATCAGCGGCTCGACGTCCACCCCCACCTCGACCAGCTCGGCGGCCAGCCGGTGCGGGCCCGGCCCGCCGATCCGGAAGCCGACGGTGTCCGTGGCCAGCCCCGCGTAGAGGCACCGGCCGATCTCGGGGTCGAGCGGGGTGCCGAGCTCGGCGAGGATGCGCCGGACCAGCATCACGGTCGCCTCGGCCCGCGGGTCGAGCACGCGCACGGTGCCGAAGCCGGGGTTCGACGCGTGGTGGTCGACGAGGACCGACCGGCCGGCGGCGTCGACCCGCCCGGCGAGCACGCCGAGCCGGTGCTGGTCGGCCGTGTCGCACGCGACCACGACCTCCGGCGCCTCCGGCACGGCCGACGCCGGGACCAGCAGGCCCGCGGAGTCCAGCGCGCGCAGGGACTCGGGTGCGGACTCGTCCCCGTCACGCACGCCGAAGGACACCTGCACGGACTTGCCGCGCCGGTGCAGCGCCAGCCCGAGCGCGCGGGCGCTGCCGAGGGTGTCGGCGTCGGGCGACACGTGCCCGAGGACGACGACCTCCTCCGCCTCGCGCAGGACGGCGGCGGCGTCGCGCACCGCCCGGGTGACCGCGCGGTCGATCGCGGCGTCGGCGTCGTCCCGGTCGTCCGGGCCCAACGCCGCGAACCGGGGCTGCGCGGTCACCGGCTGCTCACTCGTCCCCGGCCGCGGCGGAGTCGGGGTCCTCGTCGCGCGGCGCGCGGTAGGGATCGGCGTCGCCGGCGGGCCGGGCGCCGGCGGCCAGGCGGGCCACCTCGGCGTCGGACGCCCGGGTGCGGGCGAGCAGCTCCTCCATCCGGCGGGCCTCGTGCGGGACCTCGTCGGCGACGAAGGCCAGGCTCGGGGTGTGCCGGACACCGGTCTGGCGGCCGACCATCGTGCGCAGGACGCCCTTGGCGCTGTCGAGCGCGGCGGCGGCCCCGGCGGCGTCGGGCGCCTCGTCGACCGTGCGGCCGAGCACCGTGTAGTACACGGTGGCCTCGCGCAGGTCCCCGGTGACCCGGGTGTCGGTGATGGTCACCATCGCCAGGCGGGGGTCCTTCACCTCGTGCTCGAGCGCCCCGGCGACGATCTGCGAGATCCGCTTCGCCAACCGGCGGGCGCGGGCCTGGTCCACCATGACGCGCTCCTCCCTGCGGGCCGTGCACGGCGACCGTCGACGGGTCGAGGATCTCCGCTCACGCCGTTCAATCCTCCGGCCCCAGCATCCGGTGCCGGGCCGACAGCAGTTCCAGCTCGGGGCGGGCGGCCACCAGCCGCTCGCACGAGTCCAGCACGTCCGTGACGTGCCGGGGGTCCGCGGCGACGCAGGACACCCCGATCAGGGCACGGCGGTGCAGGTCCAGGTGCCCCGCCTCGGCGGCGGACACCGCGAAACGCCGCCGCAGCTCGGCCACGACGGGCCGCACGGCGGAGCGCTTCTGCTTGAGCGAGTGGACGTCCCCGAGCAGGACGTCCAGCTCCAGTGCTCCTACGTACATGTCACCTGCGCGACGGCGCGGCCGGTGGGGTACCGGCCGCGCCGCCGACCTCGATCACGCGCGGGGCTTCTCCCGCATCTCGAACGTCTCGATGACGTCGCCGACCTTGATGTCGCTGTACGTGCCCAGGGTCAGACCGCACTCGAAGCCCTCGCGGACCTCGACCACGTCGTCCTTGAAGCGGCGCAGCGAGCTGATCGGCAGGTTCTCCGCGATGACCACCGAGTCGCGCAGCAGCCGCCCGCGGGCGTTGCGGCGGATCTCGCCGTTCATCACGAGGCAACCGGCGATCGTGCCGAACTTGGAGGACTTGAAGACCTCGCGGACCTCCGCGCGGCCGAGCTCGACCTCCTCGTACTCGGGCTTGAGCATGCCCTTCAGGGCCTGCTCGATCTCCTCGATCGCCTGGTAGATCACCGAGTAGTAGCGGATCTCCACGCCCTCGCGGTTGGCCAGCTCCGTGGCCTTGCCCTCGGCGCGGACGTTGAAGCCCATGACGATGACGTTGTCCGCGATGGCGAGGTTGATGTCGCCCTCGGTGATGCCACCGACGCCGCGGTGGATCACCCGCAGGTCGACGTCCTCACCCACGTCCAGCTTCATCAGGGCGTCCTCGAGGGCCTCGACGGTACCCGAGTTGTCACCCTTGATGATCAGGTTGAGGGTGCTGGTCTCCTTCAGCGCGGCGTCGAGGTCCTCGAGCGACACGCGCTTGCGGCGGCTGGCCAGCTCGGCGTTGCGCTCGCGCGCCCGCCGCCGGTCCGCGATCTGCCGGGCCACCCGGTCCTCGTCGACGACGAGGAACGTGTCGCCCGCACCCGGGACCGAGGTCAGACCGATGACCTGCACCGGACGCGACGGGAGCGCCTCGGTGACGTCCGCGCCGTGCTCGTCGACCATCCGCCGGACGCGCCCGGAGGCGTCGCCCGCGACGATCGAGTCGCCGACCCGCAGCGTGCCGCGCTGGACCAGCACGGTCGCGACGGGGCCGCGGCCGCGGTCGAGGTGACCCTCGATCGTGACGCCCTGGGCCTCCATGGCCGGGTTGGCCCGCAGGTCCAGTGCCGCGTCCGCGGTGAGCAGGATCGCCTCGAGCAGCTGCTCGATGTTCGTCCCCTGCTTCGCGGAGATGTCGACGAACATCGTGTCGCCGCCGTACTCCTCCGCGACCAGGTTGTACTCGGTCAGCTGCTGGCGGATCTTCGCCGGGTTGGCGCCCTCGACGTCGATCTTGTTCACCGCGACCACGATCGGCACGTCGGCCGCCTGGGCGTGGTTGATCGCCTCGACCGTCTGGGGCATGACGCCGTCGTCCGCCGCGACCACGATCACCGCGATGTCCGTGGACTTCGCGCCGCGGGCACGCATGGCGGTGAACGCCTCGTGACCCGGGGTGTCGATGAAGGTGATCGGACGCTCGACGCCCTCCAGCTCCGTCTGCACCTGGTAGGCGCCGATGTGCTGGGTGATGCCGCCGGCCTCGCCCTCGCGGACGTTCGCCTTGCGGATCGTGTCGAGCAGGCGGGTCTTACCGTGGTCGACGTGACCCATGATGGTCACGACCGGCGGCCGGACGACCCAGTCCTCCTCGTCACCCTCGTCGCCGAAGGAGATGTCGAAGCTGTCGAGCAGCTCGCGGTCCTCCTCCTCCGGGCTGACGACCTGGACGTTGTAGTTCATCTCGTTGCCGAGGAGCTCGAGCACCTCGTCGGCGACCGACGCCGTGGCCGTCACCATCTCGCCCAGGTGGAACAGCACCTGGACCAGCGACGCCGGGTTGGCGTTGATCTTCTCCGCGAAGTCCGTCAGCGACGCGCCGCGCGGCAGCCGGATCGTCTCGCCCTGGCCCTTGGGCAGGCGGACGCCGCCCACCGAGGGGGCCTGCATCGAGTCGAACTCCTGGCGCTTCTGCCGCTTCGACTTGCGGCCCTTGCGGGCCGGACCGCCGGGACGACCGAAGGCACCCGCGGTGCCGCCGCGGCCTCGACCGCCGCCGCCACCGGGACGGCCCGCAAGGGCCGCAAGTCGAAGCGGCAGAAGCGCCAGGAGTTCGACTCGATGCAGGCCCCCTCGGTGGGCGGCGTC
>NZ_JBEZDN010000201.1:0-8883 GCF_040648315.1 Pseudonocardia sp. NPDC049154 | reverse complement strand
CTGCGTCGCGGGCGGCGCGGGCTCGCCGGGCGTTGCGGACGGTGCGGGCTCGCCGGGCGCCGCGGGCGGTGCGGAGGCGCTCGGTGCCGCGGACGGCTCGCTCGGCGTCGCGGGCGGTGCGGCCTCGCCCGGCGTCGCGGCCTGCGGTGCGTCCGGGGCGGACGACACGGAGTCGGCCGTCGGCTGCTCCGTCTTCCCCTCCGCGGGTTCCGTCGCCGCCGGGGGCATGTCGGGGGTGTCCGGAGCGGGAGCGCTCGCGGCGGTACCGGGCAGACCCTCCCGCTGCGTCTCGTCCGTGTGCTCGTCCGACACCGTCGTCCTCCCTCGTTCGGGCCCGCCCCGGGGACGGGCGCCCCGCCGTGGAACGCCGGGGCCGTGCACGAACCGGCCGGTCGCGACGCGCGACCACCGGTCGGCGGAATTCAAACAGGTCGGGCGGGCGCACGGAACCGCCGCGACCCGGACGAGACCGCGGGCGGCCGCCTGAGCGCGCCGAGTCGCCGTCGAGGCGACTCTCCGGGCCCGATCGGCCACGCAGGGTGACCGGAGGGCGGCGGCGCGGTCGCCGGGGCCGCACTAGTGTCGGTCGCGTGCTGTCGCTGGTCGTCGTGCTCCCGCACCCCCCGCTCCTCGTCCCGGAACTGGCCGCGGGGGCGGCGGGCGAGACCGCGGAGCTGCGCGCGGCGGTGCGCTCGGCCGCGGCCCGGCTCGCGGGTGCGGCCGCGGACTGGATCGCCGTGGGCGCCGACCCCGGCGGCCGCCGGACCGTCCCGCCCGCGACCGCGGGGACGTTCGCCGGGTTCGGCCGGGACGTCCGGGTCGCCCTCGGGCCCGGCGCCGGTGCCCCGGACCCGGAGCTCCCGCTGCCCCTGCTCGTCGCCGGGTGGGCCGGCGGCGAGTCCGGGCGGGAGCCGCGCGTCCGCGGCGAGCTCGTCCCCGAGGACGCCCCCACCGCCGACTGCCTGCAGCTCGGCCGGGAGCTCGCCGCCGGGGCCGACGCCGCGGACCGGCCCGTCGGGCTGCTGATCGTCGGCGACGGCGCGGCCACCCACACCGAGAAGGCGCCCGGCCATCTCGACGAGCGGGCCGGGCCCTTCGACGCCGGCGTCGCGAAGGCCCTCGAGCACGGCGACCCCGCACCCCTGGCGGCCCTCGACCCGGGTCTCGCGGCGGAGCTGTGGGCGGCCGGTCGCGCCCCCTGGCAGGTGCTCGCCGGGGCCACGGAGGACCGGGACTGGCGCGGCGAGCTGCTGTACTCCGCGGCGCCGTACGGCGTGGCCTACCACGTGGCGGTCTGGACGCCGGCATGACGAGGCTCGTGGCCGTCGTCGGGCCGACCGCGACGGGCAAGTCCGACCTCGGGCTGGACCTGGCCGAGGCGCTGGGCGGCGAGGTCGTCAACGCCGACGCGATGCAGCTCTACCGCGGCCTCGACATCGGCACCGCCAAGCTGTCCGTGGCCGAGCGCCGCGGGATCCCGCACCACCAGCTCGACGTCCTGGACGTCACCGAGACCGCGTCGGTGGCCGTCTACCAGCGGGAGGCGCGCGCCACGATCGAGGCGCTGCTCGCCGCCGGGCGCACGCCCGTGCTGGTCGGGGGCTCGGGGCTGTACGTGCAGGCGGTGGTCGACGAGCTGGAGTTCCCGAGCACCGACCCGGCTGTCCGCAGCCGGTGGGAGGCCGAACTGGCCGCCGTCGGGGCGCCGGCGCTGCACCGCAGGCTTGCCGAGGTCGACCCCGCGGCGGCGCAGAACGTGCTGCCCGGCAACGGGCGCCGGATCGTCCGGGCGCTGGAGGTCATCGAGCTGACCGGGCGCCCCTTCCGCGCCACGCTGCCGGGACAGCGCTCGCCCCGGTACGACGCGGTGCTGATCGGGGTCGATCGGGAGACCGCGGAGCTCGACGAGCGGGTCGCCCGCCGCGTCGACCTGATGATGGCCGCCGGGCTGGTCGACGAGACCCGCGGGCTGCTGGAGAAGGGCCTGCGCGAGGGCCGGACGGCGTCGCGGGCGCTGGGCTACCAGCAGGTCGTCGCGGCGCTGGACGGCGAGTACGACCTGGCGACGGCCGCCGAGGAGACCGTCCGCGCCACCCGCCGGTTCGTGCGCCGGCAGCGCTCGTGGTTCCGCCGCGACCCCCGCATCCACTGGCTCGACGGCGCGGATCCGGAACTGTCGGCGATGGCTCGTAGGCTGGTCGCGTGAGCGACGGCATCCCCTTCTCGAAGGGCCACGGCACCCAGAACGACTTCGTCGTGCTGCCCGACCCCGACGGCGCCCTCGACCTCACGCCGGAGCGGGTCGCCGCGCTGTGCGACCGGCGGCGCGGGCTCGGGGCGGACGGGGTGCTGCGCGTGGTCCGGTCCGCCGCCCTGGGCGTCGACGGCCCCGAGTGGTTCATGGACTACCGCAATGCCGACGGGTCGATCGCCGAGATGTGCGGCAACGGCGTCCGCGTCTTCGCCCGGTACCTGCAGCACGCGGGCTGGTTCCGCGCCGGGGAGCTGCCGCTGGGCACACGGGCGGGCGTCAAGGTCGTCACGCTCGAGGGGGACCGGGTCGCCGTCGAGATGGGCCGGGCGCTGGTCGGCCCCGAGAGCGTCGCGACGGTCGGCGGACGGGAGTTCCCGGGCGTGGCGGTCGACGTCGGGAACCCGCACCTCGCCTGCGTCACCGACACCGACCTCGCCGGGCTGGACCTGACCGTGCCGCCGGGGCGGGACGAGGCGCTGTTCCCCGACGGGGCCAACGTCGAGTTCGTCGGGCCCGCACGCGGCGACGAACCGGTCGCGATGCGCGTGCACGAGCGTGGGGTGGGGGAGACCCGGTCCTGCGGCACCGGCACGGTGGCGGCCGTCGTGGCCTCGCTGCGGGCGGCCGGGCGCGCGGAGGGCCGGCTGCCCGTCGACACCCCCGGCGGCCGGCTGGAGGTCACGGTCCGCGACGGCGGTGCGTCGACCGTCCTGCACGGACCGGCGGTCCTGGTCGCGCACGGTGAACTGGATCGATCGTGGTGGGAGACCGCCGGGTGACGCGCGGGAAACGGGCCGACGCGGCGACCCGAAACGTGGGACACTCGACCTCACGATGACTGAATCCCCCCTGCGCTACACGCCTGCCGACGATGCTCTCGACCCCTCGCGGGGCGAGATGGAGCTGGAGGAACGGTCCTCGCTCCGGCGGGTCGCGGGTCTGTCGACCGAGCTCACCGATGTCACCGAGGTCGAGTACCGGCAGCTGCGGCTCGAGCGGGTGGTGCTCGTCGGGGTCTGGACCGAGGGCACCTCCGAGCAGGCCAACGCCTCGCTCGTCGAGCTGGCCCGGCTCGCCGAGACCGCCGGCTCCCAGGTCATGGACGGTCTGGTGCAGCGGCGGAGCAAGCCCGACCCCGCCACCTTCATCGGTTCCGGCAAGGTCGACGAGCTGTCCGTCGCCGTGCAGGCCGCCGGCGCCGACACCGTGATCTGCGACGGCGAGCTCTCGCCCGGCCAGCTGCGCCAGCTGGAGGACAAGCTCAAGGTCAAGGTGATCGACCGGACCGCCCTGATCCTCGACATCTTCGCCCAACACGCCCGCTCGCGGGACGGCAAGGCCCAGGTCGAGCTGGCCCAGCTGTCCTACCTCCTGCCGCGGCTGCGCGGCTGGGGTGAGGCGCTGTCCCGGCAGGTCGGTGGCCGCGCCGCCGGCGGTGTGGGCATCGGTGGCCGTGGTCCCGGTGAGACCAAGATCGAGCTGGACCGCCGGCGCATCCGCCACCGCATGTCCAAGCTGCGCCGCGAGATCGCCGCGATGAGCCGGGTGCGGGACACCCAGCGCGGCGCCCGCCGCCGCAACGACGTGCCGAGCGTCGCGATCGTCGGCTACACCAACGCCGGCAAGTCCTCGCTGCTCAACGCGCTGACGGACGCGGGTGTCCTGGTCGAGGACGCGCTGTTCGCCACCCTGGACCCCACGACCCGCCGCGCGGAGACGACGGACGGGCGCACCTACACGCTCACCGACACCGTCGGGTTCGTGCGGCACCTGCCGCACCAGCTCGTCGAGGCGTTCCGGTCCACGCTCGAGGAGGCGGGCCAGGCGGACCTGCTGGTCCACGTGGTCGACGCGTCGGACCCGCTGCCCGAGGACCAGATCGCCGCGGTGCGCAAGGTGCTGGTCGAGATCGGCGAGGAGCAGGGCGGGACCATGCCCGCGGAGCTGCTCGTCGTCAACAAGACCGACGCAGCCGGTGACCTCGCGCTCGCCCGCCTGCGGCACCTGCTGCCCGACGCCGTGTTCGTGTCGGCCCACCGGGGCGACGGCATCGCGCGGCTCAAGGCCTGTATCGCCGAGCGGCTCCCGCGGCCCGAGGTCGACCTCGAGCTGCTGGTGCCCTACACGGAGGGCGGGCTGGTCGCGCGGCTGCACTCGGACGGCGAGGTGCTCGCCTCCGAGCACACGCCGGAGGGCACGCGGCTGCACGTCCGGGTCAGGCCCGAGCTCGCCGTCGCGGCCGTGCCGTTCGCGGTCGGGCGGACCGGATCGGCCCCCGCCGAGGGCGACGCGGCAGGCTCGCGGGATGCGAACGGGACCGCGGACGAGGGCGCGCGGGCCGAGGCCGGGGCGCGCGTCGCTGCGCGCGGCTGAGCGCGCCGGGGTCCTCGGCGCCGTCCTCCTGCTCACGCTGCTGCTCGCCGTGCCGGCGGGCGCGGCGCCGAGCTCGCCCCAGGACCGCTGCCCGGTCACCGACCGCCGCCTCGTCGAGCTCTCCGGGCTGGCGGTCGCCGCCGAGGGCGGCGTCTGGGCGATGAGCGACGGCGGCAGCCGGGTCGCGCTGTACCGGCTCGACCCGGGCTCCTGCGCGGTCGTCGAGACCCGGACCGCGGCCCTGGACCCGTTCGACGCCGAGGACCTCGCGATCGCGCCCGACGGCGCGTTCTGGGTCGCCGACACGGGCGACAACGACCGGCTCCGGGACACCGTGGCCCTCCTCGTGCTGCCGCCCGACGGCGCGCCGCGGCTGCACCGGCTGACCTACCCGGACGGCCCGCACGACGCCGAGGCCCTCCTGATCGGCGCGGACGGCGTGCCCGTGATCGTCACCAAGGAGGTCGGCGGCACCGCCGGGGTCTACCGCCCCGCCGGCCCGCTCGCCGAGCCCGGGCCCACGCCGCTGATGCGCGCGGGCTCGGCCGGTTTCCCCCGCTCCGAGACCCGGGGCGGCCCGATCGGTGCCCTCGGCGCGTTCACCGTGACCGGCGGGGCGACGAGTGCGGGCCGCGAGGTCGTCGCCCTGCGGACCTACACCGACGCCTGGCTCTACCGCGTGCCGGCCTCCGGTGACCTCGTCGCGGCCCTGCAGGCCACTCCGCTGCAGGTCCCGCTGCCCGCCGAGCCCCAGGGCGAGGCGCTCGCGTTCCTCCCCGACGGCACGCTGCTGTCCGGCTCCGAGACCCGCGGCCCGGACCGTGGCCGGCTCCGCGCGGTGCCCGGCGCCGTCGAGGCCACGCTCGCCGCCGCACCCGCGGAGCCCACCGTCGCGCCGCCCCCGGCGACCCCGCCGGAGCCCGCCCCGGACTGGCTGCCCGCGGCGATCGGCGTCGGCGTCGCGGTCCTCGTGCTGGGGCTGGCGGCCGCCGCGATGGCCCTGCACGGTCGGCGGCGCTCCCGCGTGTGACGAGCCCGTTAAGGGTGCTCCCGGAGGGCCGTCGGCGGGCCCCGCTCCGCCTACGCTGATCACGCCGGGAGGAGGGGTGCCGCGGTGCCGATCGTGACCGCCTACGAGGACACGCCGGGCGGTCACGACGCCCTGGTCCTCGGGGCGCAGCTGGCACGGTTGACGGGGCTGACCAACGTCGTCGCCACCGTCTACCCGACGGACGGGCTCGGCTACTCGGCGATGGCCCGCGACCCGCGGTGGCGGGAGAAGATCGAGGAGGTCGCCCGCCGGCGGTTCGGCCGGGCGCGGGAGCTCATCGGCTCGACCGGGCCGTCCGCGCCGGAGTTCGCCCCGCTCGGGCCGGGTCCCGCGGCGGTGGTGCTCGCCGACCACGCCGAGGAGGTCGGGGCCGCCGTGCTGGTCGTCGGCTCGACGGGCGGGGGCCTGCTCGGCCGGCTCGCCCCCGGGGGCACGGTCCAGCGGCTGCTGCCCTCGGCGCGCTGCCCCGTCGGGATCGCGCCGCGGGGTTATCGGCACACCGCCGCGAAGGGGATCACCGTCGTCACGGTCGCCTACGACGGCACGCCGGAGGCCGACCGCGCGGCCGTCCTGGCCGTGCACCTGGCCGGCCGGACCGGCGCCGCGCTGCGGTTCGTGGTGGTCGCGGGCGGCGAGGAGGAGGTGCCCGCCGCGACCGAGACCGCGCAGAAGGGGCTCGCGCAGGCGCCGGTGGAGATCGACGCGCTCTACGACGTCGTGATCGGCCGCTCGGTCGCCGACACCCTCGCCGACCTGCCCGAACGCACCGACGTCCTCGTCGTCGGGTCGCGCGGGTACCCGCTCATGAAGCGGCTGCTGCTCGGCGGGGTCGCGGGCGTGCTGGTCCGCACCGCCCGCTACCCCGTGATCGTGGTGCCGCCCCCGGACCGCTGACCGTGGGCCCGGACCTCAGAGCCGGCGGAGCACCGCGACGACGCGGCCGAGGATGGTCGCCTCGTTGCCGTCGATCGGCTCGTAGGCCGGGTTGGCCGGCATCAGCCAGACCTGGCCGTCCGTGCGCCTGAAGGTCTTGACCGTGGCCTCGCCGTCGATCATCGCGGCGACGATCTCGCCCTGCTCGGCGACGGGCTGCTGGCGCACCACGACCCAGTCCCCGTCGGTGATGGCGGCCTCGACCATCGAGTCGCCCTTGACGTTGAGCAGGAAGAGCGTGCCCTCGCCGACGATCTCGCGGGGCAGCGGGAACACGCTCTCCACCGCCTGCTCGGCCAGGATCGGGCCACCGGCGGCGATGTTGCCGAGCAGCGGCACGAACGCCGGCGCCGGCCGCTCCGCGCGGACCTCGGCGGCCGCGGTGCCCTCGGAGTCCTCCTCCGGGCTGCGCACGTCGACCGCGCGGGTCCGGTTGGGGTCCCGCCGCAGGTACCCCTTGCGCTCCAGCGTGCGGAGCTGGTGGTGCACCGACGACGTGGAGGTCAGCCCGACCGCGTCGCCGATCTCCCGGACGCTCGGCGGGTAGCCGAAGCGCTCCACCCAGTCCCGGATCACCTCGAGCACCTTGCGCTGCCGGGGGGTGAGGCCCACCGGGTCCGCCGGCGGATCCGGGAAGGCGCGCACCTGTCCGGGCTCCCGGCCGGTCTCGCCGGCTCCGCCGGACTCGTCCCGTGCCATCTGCCTGCCGCCTCCTCGTGTGCCTGTCTCGTGCGCTGTCCGCGTCGTCGGGCCCGTCCCGGCCCGCTGCCCGGCTCCCGGACGGTCCGTACCCCCCTCGGCGCCGGACGCCCCGGTCGTCGTGCCCGTTCCTCCGGGCCGTACTCCCGGGAGCCGTACCGGGGCGCCGGGCGGCCGGTGCCGGTGAGGACCCGGACGGCCCGTCCGGCGGTCCCGGCCGGTCCGTCGGGATCGGACGGTAGCCCGGATCCGGCCGAACGCCAAACACATGTTCGAACGACACGCCGATCGTGTCGGCGCGGGCTCGTGACGAGGGGCCGTGGTGATGGTAGAACGTCGCACAGACGTTCGAATCGAACATGTGTGCGAGATCCGGTCGCTGAGCGGCGCGGACGAGGCGGAAGGGGTCTGCCGTGAACGGCGCGGGGATCGCGGGGGGCAGCGGGGACCACACCGTGGACGGGTCGGGCGGCCGCGCGGGCGGGGGCGCACGGCCAGGCCCCGGCCTCGGCGTGTCGCGCGGGGTGGCCGAGGACGCGCGCCGCCGTCGGGACCGCGCCGACCGGCCGGGCGCGCGGAAGAGCCGGGTTGTCGCGTCGTCGCAGCGCGGGAGCGCCGTGACGACCGGGGACGGGGCGCGCGAGGCGGGGGCGACCCGAAGACCGCGTCCGGCCCGACCGGCGCGGAGCTCCCGCCGTGCCCGGCGCACGGTCTCCGCGACCGCGACCGCGGCCGTGCGGGCGCGGGGCCACGCGCCCTCGGTACGCCCCTTCCCTCGGGTCCCCGGCTTCTCGGTCGTCGCGAGCGGTTCCACCGTGGCGGACCCGGGAGGTCGGCTGCGCGACGCTGCGTCGGCTCCGGGAGACGTGTGCCCGGTGCCGCGCGCGGTCCGGCCCATCGTGCGGGTGCTGCGCGGTGCGGTGTCCCCGGCCCGGTACCGGCTCCGGCGTGCCGTGGCGGTCGCCGTCCTCGCGCTGGTCGCCGCCGCGGTCGTCGTCGGCCTCGGGCTCCTGGCCGGGACCGCGGGGGAGGCCCAGGCTCGTTCGGCCGTGCCCGCGGGTACCGCGGTCGTGACGGTCGAGCCGGGCGAGTCGATCCGGGACGTCGCGCGCCGGACCGTCCCCGCCGTCGCGTCGGCCGGCACCGGCGCCGTCGTCGAGCGGATCGCGGCGGACAACGCCCTCCCGGTCGACTCGGCGCCGCTGCCCGCCGGGCTCGTGCTGCGCGTCCCGGCCTGACGAGGCGGGGCGGTGCCCGGTGCCGTGACCCCGGTCACGGCGGGCACCGGTTTTTGTCGGTGGTGGTTGATAGGAATCGCACACGCGTTCGACCGGTCGTCCGGGCATCCGGCTCGGGTGGGGTCGGCGCGGGGGTGGGAGGTCGTCATGGATCCCAGGAGTGCAGTGCTCACGGGGGCGTCGCCGGGTGGGATGTCGCTGACCGGGATGTCGCGGGCCGGGGTGTTGCCGGCCGGAGCATCCGGGCCGTCGGCGATGGTCGAGGAGCCGGGCGGGGTCCCGGTCGAGGCGCCGGCCACGCCGGCCGGAGTCCCGGCCGAGCGGCGGGCCGACCT